>DATAMS010000221.1:0-19811 GCA_036260495.1 Thermoanaerobaculia bacterium | reverse complement strand
GTTGCCCGCGAGCTGATGACGCCGCGTATCGATGTGGTCGCGTTCGATGCCACGCACTCGTTCGAGGAGCTGGCGAAGCGATTCAGCGAATCGAAGTACTCGCGCATCCCGATCTACGAAGAGAGCGTCGACAAGATCACGGGCGTCGTTCACATCAAGGAAGTGTTCGAGTCCATCGTCAAAGGCGAGAGCAAGCCGGTCTCGGAGTTGGCGCGCGCGCCCTACTTCGTCAGCGAGACGAAGAAAGTCTCGGAGCTGCTGCGCGAGTTCCAGAGCGAGCACATACAGGTCGCGGTCGTCGTCGACGAATATGGCGGCACGGCGGGCATCATCACGATCGAGGATGTCGTCGAGGAGATCGTCGGCGAGATAGCGGACGAGCATGAGGAAGAAGAAGACACGATCGTCGACCTCGGCGGCGGCGAATACCTCGTCAGCGGACAGTTGCGCGTCGAGGCGCTGGAAGAACTGCTCGATGCCGGGCTCGAAAGCGACGACTACGAGACGATCGCAGGACTCATCTTCACGTCGACCGGCCGCGTGCCGAAAGCCGGTATTGTGGTGAAGAAGAACGGCTATCAGTTCACCGTCGATCGCGCGGACCGGCGGCGGATCTACCGAGTGCGGGTCTCGAAAGATCCGGAATGGACGAACGAAGATGAAGAAGAAAGAGAATCGCGTGGCTGAGCCGGAAAGCTCAGCGACGAAACACAGCCGTGGAACGAAGCCGCGCTTCGGAGTGGTCGCGCTGGTCGGCCGTCCCAACGCCGGCAAGTCGACGATTCTGAACCGCATCCTCGGGCACAAAGTCTCGATCGTTTCGCCGAAGCCGCAGACGACACGCAACCGGATCGTCGGCATCCTCAACGATCCGCGCGGTCAGATCGCGTTTCTCGACACGCCCGGCATTCACCGCCCGCTGCACAAGATGAACGTGCGGATGATGGAGCATGTCCGGGCCAGTCTGTCCGAGGCGGATGTGGTGGCGGTGATGATCGACTGCAGCCAGCCGTTCGGACACGGCGACGAATTCGTCCTCGAGATGATGCGCGATCAGAAAGAGAAACAGCCCGAGGCGAAGCGATACGCGATTCTCAACAAGATCGATCTGCTGAAAAAGAACAAGCTCCTGCCGCTCATCCAGCAATACAACGAGACAGGTTTGTTCGACGAGATCGTGCCCGTTTCGGCGATGACGGGCGACGGCATCGAGCAGCTCGTCAACTACTTCTTCGCCGCGGTCGCGGCGGGCGAAGCGATCTACTCGAAGGAAGACTTCACGACGCAGCCGGAGCGCTTCTTTGCCGCGGAGATCGTTCGCGAGAAGCTGCTTGCTCATACTTCGGAAGAACTGCCGTACACCACGGCGGTGGCGGTCGAGCGCTGGGAAGAAGAAGACGAAAAGAACCTCATCAAGATCTATGCAACGATCGTCGTCGAGCGCGAAACACAGAAGCCCATCATCATCGGCAAGCGCGGCGAGATGATCAAACGGATCGGCACCGAGGCGCGGTTGGAACTGGAGACGATTCTCGGCGCGAGGGTCTTTCTCGACCTTCACGTTGCCGTCCACGGTTCCTGGCGCGAGGACGAGCGTTTCCTCGGCGAATTGGACTGGCCGTTGCGCTGAATTTTTGCCTTCCCGCTTCAAGCGAGCCGGGGTGTAGAATCCCGCGAAATCGGTCTAACGGTTCAAGAAAAAGAGAGGGAATCTATGCATCTTCGCAGGCTGTGGTGTTGTCTCCTGGTGATGTTTGCTACGACCACGGTTTTCGCCCAGCAGACGGGGGCTTTCCACGGAAGGGTTACAGCTTCAGACGGATCGGCGCTGCCCGGAGTTACGGTCGAAGCGCGATCAAGCTCGCTGCCGCAGCCACGCGTCACCGTGACGGACAGCAACGGCGATTACCGCCTTCCCCAGCTTCAGCCTGGGTCATACACGCTGCAGTTCACGCTTGCCGGAATGCAAACAGCGACGCGGAAAGCCGAGGCTCTTCTCGGTCAGGACATGGCCGCGGACGTGAAGATGGCTGTGGGCGGCGTCTCTGAGAACATCACGGTGACGGCCGAAACCACGCTGGTGGATCGCGATACGACCGCAATCCAGAACGGCCTTGGCAGTTCGCAGATCCGCTCTCTTCCGGTCGCCCAGAATTACGGCGATCTGCAGAAGCTGATTCCGGGAGCGATGGTCACCCAGGACACGGTTCGTGGTCCGAGCGCCGGCGGCAGCGGTCAGTCGAACGTCTATCTCTTTGACGGCGTCAACGTCACTACGCCTCTGTTCGGAACGCTGGGAGCCGAGCCTGCGACGCACGACATCGCACAGGTCAACGTCATCAAAGGTGGAGCGAAGGCGGTTGACTTCGACCGGGCCGGCGGCTTCCTGATCGATTCCGTGAGCAAGTCGGGAACGAACAAGTATTCCGGTGAGATCGAGTACCAGGTTCTCAATCACACGATGATTGCCGACCAGGCCGGCACCGTAAATACGATCTTTCAAGAGGATCGCAACTGGGCTACGGCCAGCCTCGGAGGGCCAATCTGGCCCGATCATCTCTTTTTCTACGGTTCTTATTACCGCCCCACTCGCAAAAGAGACAATCAGGCGAATCTCACGGGTCCGCTTCCAAAATTCACTGTCGATCGTAAAGAAGAATTCGGCAAACTGACCTTCACGCCGACATCTTCAATCCTCATCAATGGCAGCTACCGCAATTCGACAGACGTACAGACCTCGGGTGGCGGCTTTGGAACCAAAGGCGCCGGAACGACGGGCACCGGCAACGAAGGCGACCTGAAAATCGGAACTCTCGAAGGCTCATGGGTCGTCAATCCCAAGAGTTTCGGCACGTTCAAATTCACCGACTATAAGAATCCGACGATCGGAATTCCCGATCATCTCTCCAGTGCGGTCGCTTCAACGACGATCGGAACGCACCTCGATATTGCCAATCTCGATCAGCTCGGACTTCTGACGGTGCCGACCGTCATTGCCACGAATCCGACGCAGTCCGCTTTTGTACAGCCGTACATCGACAAGTACGGGTTCATCTGTCCTCCAGGGACCGCCACAACGGTATGTACTCCCGGTCAGCGGACCGGTGGCGGCACCGTCGGCTTTGCTGCCCTTTCCCACGACGATGACGATTTTTACCGTAAGAGCGGTCAGGCCGGTTACAACTACACGCTCACCGCCATGGGCATGACCCACGATCTCCACGGGGGATATCAGCAGTACACCGATTCTGAGGACCTGTTCCGGGAATCGAATGGATGGGGCTCGATCAGCATTCCGGGCGGCGGAACCGCAAACAACTGCCCGGCGTCCGCTTGCGGCGGCACAGCGAAGACAGCCTACTTCCTGGCGGTTTTCCAACAGCAGACCGGTGGACTGGTCCCAGTGATTCATTCCGAATTCCGCTCGCGGAATATCGAGCTGAATGACACGATGCGTTTGAACAACTGGACGTTTAACGTCGGCGTGATGGCGAGCAACGACACGCTTTACGGTCAGGGCCTGAAAACCGCCGATAACGTGGCAGGCTTCGTCAAGTCGCCCGGCACCAAGTACAAGATGCACAACGTTCCCTACAGCGACACGATCCAGCCGCGCCTCGGCGCGACCTGGGCTTACAACGGTACGGATACGGTCTTTGCAAGCCTCGCGAAATACAATCCCGCCGCAAACTCCGATGCGCGCGCTGCCTCATGGGATCGCGGTCTCGAACAGACGCTCAATGCCTACTTCGACGCCAGCGGCAACCTCCTGGGCGTCGACCCCGTGAAGTCGTCTTCCGGAAAACTCTTCGCGGCAGGGATTAAACCGCCGGAAACGCAGGAGTACATGATCGGCTCCGCGAGACAGCTTTCCAGCAGGTGGTCGCTTCGTGCGTACGGGCGTTATCGCCACGCGGATAATTTCTGGGAAGACACGCCGAACAACGAGCGTGTTTGCCTTGCGCCATTCGGTGCCGGTGGTGTTTGCCAGACATCCTCGCCCGTGTCGAACGCGCCAGCCAGTGTTACCCATGCGCCATATATCCCCGACCTTCCGGCAAAGCTCGCCGCGATCGGCAGCGGTTCCACGTATGTAATCGCCAACCTCGATGGCGCGTTCACAAAGTATTACGAGGTCACGACCGAGTCCGAATACACCGGCGATAAGTTCTTCGTACGCGGCTCGTATACCTGGAGCCATTACTACGGGAACTTCGATCAGGACAACTCGAGCTTCAGTATCGCGAACGATGCGAACCTTTTCATCGGTTCCTCCAACATCGGCGATGCCGCGGGCCGCAACGTTTGGGATAACAAATACGGCGATCTTCGCGGCGACCGCCGCAACATCCTGAAACTGTACGGTGCGTACACATTGCCCTGGCAGGCCACGACCGGCGCCTATTTCCTGTACCAGTCGGGCCAGCCGTATCAGCTCGAGAGCTTCCTGCCGTATAACACGATCACGACATCGACGAGCGACACCGCTCGTTATGCGGAACCGGCTGGCCGGCGCAGAACCCCTTCCTACAATCAGTTGGATTGGAACTACACGCAGGGCTTTGCGCTTCCGCGCGGTCTGAATCTGCAGCTCGTCCTTGACTGGTTCAACGTCATGAATCACCAGCAGGGATATAACTACGAGACTCGTGTAGGAACGATCGGCACCTGCGATCCGACCAAGAGCGCGACCTGTTTCGCCACCGGACTCACCGGTCCGGTCGGCTATCTCAAGACAGCGCCAACGCCGAACACGTTCTACGCACCGCGTCGCTTCCAGATCGCCGCACGACTGATGTTCTAGCTCTTTTCAACGCAAGGAAACAAAAGCCCGGCGGCAACGCCGGGCTTTTTTCATTTCGAACGATTTAGCCCTCTCACACTTGCATGGGTTATCTACACGGATCTCCAGAGCATTTTCATCGCTCGATACACAGGACTCGCTAAGAATGTGAAATGTTGATTAGCCGCAGATCTCCGTTTGCCTGGATCATCTGCAGAGCATTTTCATCGAGCGCCTTCTCCCCCACGCCTTTTGTGGGGGAGAAGGTGCCGAAGGCGGATGAGGGGGCTTGACCGTCGCGATGAAGGCTGGTTAGTCAGCGAAACAGCCGCTCGCGGGCGATCAAGTCACGCGTTGTGGAATTGGCGTGATCCCTTGCCGCGGCAATGCGAGCGGGTGCGTCAGGCTCGTGAAGAAGGACGCTGACCTGCGCACGTTTGAACAAGGCCATTGCATAGCCCGGATGTGAGGGCGGCACGCGATCGAGAGCCGCTCGCGATTCGTCCAACCGGTTCGCGGCCATGTAAAGAACACCAAGTTCCAGGTTATTGCCAAATGCCTCGCCCTGCGCCGCGCGCGCCTTTTCGAACGCATCGATGGCAGCGGATGTCTGTCCAATCTGCATGGCCAGCCCGCCGAGCCGGATCAGTTCTGCGGGCGACGGAGTGCGGAGCGCATAGACGCGCTGCAGGATCGCGATCTCGTCCTCGTAACGGCCTTGCTTCCCGCGCACGGCGGCGAGACCTTCGAGCGCGGCGATGCGGTCGGGCGACTCTGCGACAACCTGCTCGAGCAGAGGAACGGCAAGCTGCCATTGAGCGCCGCGCGCATAGTGAAGCCCGAGGTATTGGCGGACGTCCTGTGATTGTGGCGCGATCGACTGTGCCTTTTGATACGTGGCCAGCGCGTCGCTGTCGCGTCCAAGCATCGAGTAGCAGGTGCCCAGGCGTAATGCTGCGTCGAGATTGTAAGGATCGGCTGACAGGATGCGCTGCAGCAGCGGGACCGCAGCCGCATATTGCTCCTGCACAAAGAGTTGGGCAGCCTGATCCTCGATCGGAAAGAGCTTCGTCATGTCCGCGGCGCGTGGCGCATCCGCGCGTACGACCGGCTTTGTCGTCGACGCGACGTACCCGAGGCTGGCCAGTTTGCGGCGCTCTTCATCGCTGACATTCGAAGGCTGCGCGGTCGTCGCCGATTCGAGCGAGGGGATCGGATACTCGTTCAGGGTAGCCCGCATCCCGCGCGTCAGTTGTGCTCCCGCGCCGAGGTCGTGCGACTCGGCGGGATCGGCGATCACGTCGTAGAGCTCGACACGTCCCGCGCGAATCGCTTTGTAGCGGCCATCGACCGCCATGACCTGCGGCTGCCATCCATAGTCGAGAAACGGTTTCATCGCCTCGGCTGCGACGATTTCGGACGCGTGTGAAGGAGGCGCACTGATTTCCGCGCGCAAGCTGTTCGTGGCATCAATGCCGGCCCAATCGAGAAGCGTATGAAAGATGCGCCGCGTGCTGACGGGCGAGTCGTTGGTTCCCGGCACAACGCCCGGTCCGGCCACGAGCAGCGGCACGTGCATCGTTGCCTGATAGAGCAGGTTGCCGTGCTGCACTTCGCCATGCTCGCCGAGACCTTCGCCGTGGTCGCCAACGACGATGATCGCGGCGTCACGTCCGAAGCGTTGCTGAAACGCAGTCAGGAGGCGTCCGAGCTGCTGATCCATCGCTGCGATCTCGCCGAGGTAGGGTTTCGAGGCGAAGCGCGTGCGGAATGGCTCGGGCGGCTCGTACGGAAAATGCGGCTCGTAGTAGTGAACCCAAAGAAAGAGCGGCTGCGAAGATGGTTTCGACAACAGCGCCAACGCGCGATCCGTCGTCGCCGCGGCCGTCCGTTCGTTCCGCGGCTGGGGCATGTCGTCGTCGTACGAATCGAATCCGCGTGCTAGTCCGTACCGGCGAGCGAGCGCGAACGCCGATACGAACGCGGCGGTTCGATATCCGGCGGCGTGAAGTTTTTCCGCGACCAGCGCCTGAGCAGAGGAGAGATAGCGCCCGTTTTCGTGCAGGCCATGTCCGGCAGGATAGAGCCCGGTCATCATCGACGTGTGCGACGGCAGCGTCTGCGGAACGGCGCAGTACGCGAATCGGAAGCGCCGGGCATGCGCGGCAAGAGCATTAAACGATGGCGTGTTGATTCCTACTGCCTCCGGTCCGATCGAATCCGCGCGCGTCGTATCGAGCGTGACGAGAAGGATCGAAGGCCGGATTGTGTTCGCCGCCTGCTGCACCTTCGAAGGCGTTTCGCGATTGCAAGCGCCGAACGTGAGCGCGATTGCCGGCAGGATGAGGAGCGCGATCTGATTACGTGTCATCGCCGCTAGTTCTAACACGACGGGCCATGTGCTGAGCCCCTCTCCACTACAATCGCCGTCATGCTGAATTACATCTGGTTCGGCCTGATGGCGATTGCGCTCATCGTGGCGATCTTCACTGGCAACGCGGGCGCGCTGACGAAGGCATCGGTCGACTCGGCGAAGGTTGCTGTCGAGATCTCGCTCGGCCTCGCCGGCATCATGACGCTATGGCTCGGCATCATGCGCGTCGCGGAGCAGGCGGGACTCGTGGCCATGCTCAGCCGCATTTTGCGTCCGATCAGCCGGCTACTTTTTCCTGAAGTCCCGTCCGATCATCCGGCGATCGGCGCGATGGTGATGAGCGTTTCCGCGAACATGCTGGGACTCAGCAACGCCGCCACACCGCTCAGCATCAAAGCGATGGAAGAGTTGCAAACGCTGAATGAGGACAAAGAGACGGCCTCGAATCCGATGGTGACATTCATGGTGCTAAACACCGCCGGCGTGCAACTCATCCCCACGACGATCATCGGCGTCCTCGCCGCTGCAGGCTCGCAAGCACCGACCGCGATCATCCCGACAACGTTGATCGCCACTCTCTGCGGCGCAGTGGCGGCGGTGACAACCGCGAAGTTGCTCCAACGGTTCTTCCCAACAAACTCTCCGACACCCGACACCCGACAGCCGGCACCCGCAGACGAGGTGGCCCCATGATTCGCGAGATCCTGCAAGGCATCTCGCTCTGGGCCATCCCGGTCCTCCTCGTCGGCATCCCGCTCGTCGGCCTGATTCGCGGCGTGAAGGTGTACGACGTGTTCATCGAAGGAGCGAAGGAAGGATTCCAGGTCGCCATCCGCATCATTCCGTTCCTCGTCGGCATCCTCGTCGCCATCGGCATGTTCCGCGCCTCGGGCGCCATGGACCTGCTGACGAACGCTCTCCGCCCGCTGATGAGCCGCACGATCTTCCCGCCCGAGCTCTTTCCGCTGGCCGTCCTGCGCACGCTCAGCGGCAGCGGCTCGCTCGCGCTGACGACCGACATCATCAAACGCTATGGCGCCGACTCGATGCTCTCGCGCATGGCCGCCACGCTCTACGGCAGCAGCGAGACGCTTTTCTACGTCCTCGCTGTCTACTTCGGTGCGATCGGCGTGAAGAAAACCCGACACGCGATCCCTTCGGCGCTCGTTGGCGATTTGGTGGCCGCCCTCGCCGCCGCCGCGGTTTGCTTGTGGATGTTTCGGTAGGGAAGAAGAGTTCAGTCGCGCCGATTCGCGCCGGCGCGAGTCCTGACGGCTAGACGGCGGCCTCGGGCGCTGCCGGCGAGACCACGTAAATCACCGCTCCCACGGCTAACGCGATGGCTGCTGCGACGAAGTTGAACGCGTTGAGCGTGAAGAAGAGCGCCAGCGAGATCAGCGTGCCGAGGATCGGGAGCAAGAGGGTGGGGGTCCGGAAACCTTCGTTCAGTTTTCGCAGCCTGGGAACAGCGGCGCACGTGAAGAGGTAGGTCGTCAAACGCGCCACCGCGGACAACATGGCCAGCTTCGCGAAGGAGCCGCCGAGGGCGAGGGCGGTGGCGAAGATCACGTGGATGATGATTGCGACCGAGGGCGTGCGGAAGCTCGGGTGAACATAGCTGAGCGCGCGGAGTCGCGGGCGGCCGAGGGAGATGGCGTAGAGCATGCGCGAGCCTTCGAGGACCGTGCCGGAGTTCGTGCCGGCCATCGACAGCAGCGCGCCGAGGGTGACAATGATTGCGCCGGTGCTGCCGATGATTGCCGCTGCGGCGTCGGCGATCGGCGTGGCGGTCTTCGAGAGATCGGGTAGCGCGGACATCGCGCCGAGCTGCGCCAGAACGTAGATCGCGGCGATGGCGAGCGTTCCGACCAGCAGCGCGCGCGGCAGCTCCTTGCGCGGATTGCGGAACTCGCCCGCGGGTACACCCATGTTCTCGAATCCGGCGTACGCGAAGAGCATGAAGAGCGCGGCGCCGCTCCAGTCGGTGCCGGGGCCGGGCAGGTGCATCGACGCAGGAATCGGATTGTGCTTCCAGGCGATCAGCGCGACGACGATGAAGCCGACGAGCGGAATCAGCTTGCCGAGGGTGAAAACGTAGATCGATGCGGCGCCGTATTTGACGCCAACGTAGTGAATGGCTGTGAGAATGGCGAGCGATCCGACGATCACCGCCACGCGCGCGACGGGCGTGCCGAGGGACGGGAAAATGCGCGCCAGCGAGACGACGAATCCGTTCGACAGCGCAGCCAGCGACGTGACGCGCGCCAGCCAATTCATCCATCCCGTCTCGAATCCGATGAAGTCGCCGAACGCGGTTTTTGCGTAGAGATACGCGCCCCCCGGCTCACTGAAATGGCTCGCTGCCTCGGCGAAACAGAGCACGAGGATGAACACCGGCAACGCGAAGATCAGCGGCGCCCAGAGCGAGAACGGCCCGAGGAGTTTGTACGATTCGGTGGGCAACAGAAACACGCCGCTGCCGACGACGGCATTGATGCACATCGCCACAAGGCCCCAGAAGCCGACGGCGCGGACAAGTTTTTCGGTCGAATTGTCTGGCATGAATGGACGGCGCATTGTGCCACAGGAAGGATTGTGCCGCGGTTGATCGCGAGCATTTGTTTCTCGTCGCGGGATCGTCTCCATCGTCCCGAATCACTTCGATCGCAAATCGTTTCTCTTCGCGCGCGAAGAGGTTTGAATGCGCCGCGTCAGCGGCGCGAAGAGGGTAGCGAGGGGTGCGAGCGCTTTTTGCGAGCACCCCTCGACTAAGAAGACAACGATTTTGTGCCGCGTCAGCGGCACTGGAAGGTCATCGCTCATCTGCATTCGTGGCAGGTTTTCAATTACTGATGCGCAAATCGAGATCGCTTGCTTCGAGGAGTGCTCGCAAAAAGCGCCGCTTGATTCGACGATGATGATGGCGATTGCAGGCGCTCGCAGGAATCCCAACTCTTCATTCTTGCGCGGGTTCTGGTGCCGCTGACGCGGCACAAAATTGCTCACATCATGCTTCGAGGGGTGCGAGCAAAAAGCGCTCGCACCCCTCGCTATCCTCTTGGGCCGCTGACGCGGCAGCCTTCAGATCTGCACGCTTGAGCCGCTGACGCGGCAGACTTCAGATCTGCATGCTTGAGCCGCTGCCGCGGCGGCCTTGAAATCCGCATGCGCTCTTGAGCCGCCTACGCGGCACCCTGCGAGCGTCGCGAATTACGGCCGGTATCCCCGCCCTCGCAGCACGTGCCCCGGCAACGCGCTCGTCATCGCGCCGTCGCGGAGCACCGGAACTCCGTTCACGATCACGTCGAGGATTCCTTCGCTGAAGTGATGCGGGTCTTCGTACGTCGACACGTCGCGAATGTTGTTCGCATCGAAGACGACGACATCCGCCTTCATCCCCGGGCGCAGCACGCCGCGGTCGGTGAGGTTCGTGCGGTCGGCGGCTTGCGACGTTGCTTTGCGCACCGCTTCTTCGAGCGTGAAGAGATGCTCGTCGCGGACGTAATGGCCCATCACGCGTGGGAACGTGCCGTACGCGCGCGGGTGCGAGCCGGCGGAGGTGGCGCGGGCGATGGGTGGGGGAGCGCCGGAGTCCGATCCGATCGACACGAACGATTGCTTGAGCGCCGTCTTCACGTCGTCTTCGTTCATCGAGAAAAAGATCACGCCGGGCGAGCCGTTCGTTTCGGCGAAGAGACTCATCATCGCCTCCTCGGGTGGCACGTTCATCATCGTGGCGATGTCTTCGACGAAATGTTTTTCGTACTGCGCGAGCGCCGGCACGCCGATGCGGGTGATGTAGATCCCTTTGGGTCCGCGTTTCGCGTACTGCGCTTTCAACGCCTCGGCGATGCGCGCGCGCTGGGCGGGATCCGCGAGCCGTTTTTTTAACTCGGTGTAGCCGCCTTCGAGCGACCAGTCAGGAACGAGCGTCGACAAGGAAGTGGACGACGCCGCGTACGGATAGACATTCGCCGCCACGTCCAACCCCTCGGCACGCGCAGTGTTGATGCGCTCGATCACGTGCGGCATGCGTCCCCAGTTGGCGCGGCCGCCGGTCTTGAGATGCCAGATGTTGACCGGAATCTTCGCCTCGCGGCCGATGCGAAACGCCTCGTCGAGCGCGGTGTCGATGTGATCGCCCTCGTCGCGGATGTGGCTGAAGTAAACGCCGCCATACTGCGCCGCCACCTTCGCCAGATTGATGATCTCCTCGGTCGTCGAAAACATCGCCGGCAAGTAAATCAGCGATGTCGACAGTCCGATCGCGCCCTCGCGCATGGCCTGATCGACGATCCGCTCCATCTCCCGCATCTCGCCGGCCGTCGGCGCGCGATTCACGGTGCCGATGACCATCTCGCGCGGATTGTCAGCGCCGACGAAGAGTGCGAAGTTGATCGCGGTGCCGCTCTTCTCGAGAACGGAAAACCATTCGCCGAGCGTGTGCCACTTCGGCCGGCTGGCCGGGTTCGACGCATCGATTTGCTTCTGACTAATCGGGCCGGGCGAGTGCCCCTCGCCAGTCACCTCGGTCGTCACACCCTGGCGCACTTTGGCCTCGAGATGTGGGTCCTGAAACACGGAGCCCTGTGATTGGCCGAGGAGGTCGATGAAGCCGGGGGAGACGACGTTGTCGTGCGCATCGATCGTCGTAGTCGCGCTCACGTGCGAGAGATCGCCGATCGAAACGATCGTGTCGCCGCGCATGCCGACGTCGCCGCGATACCACGGCGCGCCGGTGCCGTCGATAATCCGTCCGTTGACGATTTTCAAATCGAGCGCGAGCGGTTTCGGTTGTGTCGCGCAGCCCGCGACACCGAGAACTGCTGCGGCGATCAAGATCCTGACCACTGATCTCTGGTCGTTAACCACTGCTTTCATCGCATTCCTTTCACGAGGTCGTCGTAGGTCTGCCGCTCACGGATCAACCGCACGTCATCGCCATCGACCATCACCTCGGGTGGCAGCAGCCGCGCGTTGTAAAGCGACGCCATCGAAAAACCGTACGCGCCGGCATCGCAGAACGCGAGAAGATCGCCGGTCTTCGTCCGGTCGATGCGCCGCGTCAGCGTCTCGCCGTGTTCATCGCGGGTGAACACATCGCCCGACTCGCAGAGATTGCCAGCGACGACAACGTCCTCGGCCATCGCATCGAGATCGAACGTCTGCCGCAGCGACGCGGGCGAGCCGCTCGTGGCGTTGACGATGTGGTGATACGCGCCGTACTTCGAAGGGCGCACGAGGTGATTGAAGCCAGTGTCGACGCCGATCCACCACTCGCCCCGGCTGATGCGCCGCGACGTCACCTGCGCGAGCAGCGTTCCCGACTCCGCGACGAGGTACCGTCCCGGCTCCAGAATCGCGGTGAGGTCACGCGCGCGAAGCATGCGATCAGCGATGCGCGTTAACTCCGCGCCGTAATCGTCGATCGGAAACTCGGCCTTACCGGGCTCGTACGGTACCGAAATCCCGCCGCCGAAATTCAGCCAGCGCAGATTCGGGAAGTCCGTCGAAAGGTCGAGAAGCCGCCGCGCCGATTCAATCAGCGGTGCGATGTCGTCGATGCCCGAGCCGATGTGCGCGTGGAGTCCGACGACCTTGCGTCCGCTGTCTTCGGCGATCATGCGCGCCGATTCGATCTCCGCCAGATCGATGCCGAACTTCACGCCGCCGCCAGCGGTCACGACATCGTGGTGATGCCCTGCGCCGATGTCCGTGTTCACGCGCAGTGCGATCGGATTGCGAAGATTGAGCGCGAGAATCCGATCGATCTCCGACATCGAGTTGACGTTGATGACAATCTGCTCGTCGCCGATCGCGCGAAGATCGTCGTCCGAAACATTCGAGCAGGTGAACCAGATCTCGTGGGACGTGAAGCCGGCTTTTTGTGCTATGAAAATCTCTCCCGGCGACACCGTGTCGCAGCCAAAGCCGGCGCCGCGCATGAGGTCGAGAATTGCCAGTGCGCCGTTCGCCTTCATCGCGTAAAACGGACGGAAGGGGAGAGCTGCAAAGGCGCGTTTCACGCGCTCGATCTGCCGCCGGATGATCTCCGCGTCGTAAATGTAGAGCGGCGTCCCGAAGCGCGTTGCGAGGTCAGCTGCGGAGACGTTGCCGATGTGGAGGGAGTGATCGATGAAGGAAAGCATGCGAGCGCGCGGATTATAGGCGCGGCACGTCTCGGCTGATGACGAAGTTATAATCAGGCATGCAGCAATACCTCACGCTCGTCCGCCACATCCTCGACCACGGCACGCCGAAAGCGGACCGCACCGGCACCGGCACCCTGAGCGTTTTCGGTTACCAGATGCGCTTCGACCTCGGCGCCGGTTTTCCGCTGCTGACGACGAAGAAGCTGCATCTGCGCTCGATCATCTACGAACTGCTGTGGTTCCTGCGCGGCGACACGAACATCCGTTTTCTCAACGAAAACAAAGTCACGATCTGGGATGAGTGGGCGGACGCCAATGGCGAGCTGGGTCCGGTCTACGGATATCAGTGGCGTTCCTGGCCCGCGCCCGACGGCCGTCACATCGACCAGATCAGCGGCGTCATCGATCAGATCAAGCGCAATCCCGACTCGCGGCGCCACATCGTGAGCGCATGGAATGTCGCCGACATCGACAAGATGGCCCTCGCGCCGTGCCACGCGCTGTTTCAGTTTCATGTGGCCGAGGGGAAGTTGTCGTGCCAGTTGTACCAGCGCAGTGCGGATGTGTTTCTCGGCGTGCCGTTCAACCTCGCCTCGTATGCGCTGCTTACGATGATGGTTGCACAGGTTTGCAATCTGGCGTTGGGCGATTTTGTGTTCACCCTCGGTGATGCGCATCTCTACGTCAACCACCTCGACCAGGCACGCGAGCAACTGACGCGCGATCCACGTTCTCTGCCGTCGATGCGGCTTAATCCAGGCGTGACTTCGATCTTCGACTTCAACTTCTCGGATTTCACGCTGGAGAACTACGACCCGCATCCGTCGATCAAGGCGCCGATCGCGGTGTGATGTTCGCGGGGGTCGCGTTTCGGGAGTCGGGGGTCGGAGCATCAGGATTTCGCTCCGACTCCCGACCCCCGACGTCCTACGACTCCCGGCGTGAGCATGCGGCGTCGGGTTTCGGGAGTCGGGGGTCGGAGAGAACATCCCGTGCGCTCCGACTCCCGACCCCCGACGTCCTACGACCCCCGCCGTCCTACGACTCCCCGCTATATCATCCGCCCCTGATGCGCATCTCCTTCCTGGCCGCGGTCGCCGCGAATGGCGTCATTGGCCGCGACAACAAACTGCCGTGGCACCTCTCGAACGATCTCAAGCGGCTCAAAGCGCTTTCGATGGGGCATCACGTGATCATGGGACGGAAGACGTTCGACGAGATCGGGCGCAAGCCGCTGCCGGGGCGGCCGCACATCATCGTCAGCCGCGGCGCGATCGAGCCGCAGCCGAACGTCGCCGGCGTTCCCTCGGTCGAAGAAGCGCTCGCTTTGATTCCGGCGTCCGAAGATGAAGTCTTCATTCTCGGCGGCGGCGAGATCTTCAAACAACTTCTGCATCGCGCCGACCGCATGTACATCACGCAGGTCCACGCTGACGTCGCCGGCGACACCTACTTTCCCGACTTCGACGACGTCAACGAATGGCGCCTCACCGATCGCGAAGATTTCGAATCGGACGCAAAGAACGACTATCCGTATTCGTTCCTGACCTACGACCGCGCCAGCGGCGAAGAGCACGTGATCGCCGAAGACGGGTAAGGCGGAGGTTTTTACGTAGGTCGGACTCTCCAGTCCGACATCACGAGCAAGTCGGACTAGAGAGTCCGACCTTGTCGGACTAGAGAGTCCGACCTACGTAAACCGCTCCACACCCCATGTACGATGCGCGCCGCATGTACTGGCGCCTGCTGCGCGACAACCGCGACTTCCGATTGCTCTACGCCGGATCGCTCATCTCGCTCGGCGGCGACTGGTTCCTCACCGTTGCGCTGCTCGATCTCGTTCTGCAACTGACCGGTTCGGCCACGCTGGCGTCTCTGATGCTGCTCTGCCAGACGCTCCCCATTTTTCTGGCGACGCCGATTGCTGGCCGCGCAGTCGATCGGATGGATCGCCGCAAGCTGATGATCGCCGTCGATCTGATCCGCGCGGTGGCCTGCCTGCTGCCGCTCTTCGCGCGAACGCCGGCGACGCTTCCCATCGCATTCGCGGGCGTCGTCATCATCTCGATCGGCTCCGCGTACTTCGAGCCGGCGTCGCAGGCAGCGCTGCCGAACATCGTCGCGCCTGAGGACTTGAGCACCGCAAACATACTGATGGGATCGACGTGGGGGACGATGCTGGCGGTGGGCGCCGCGATCGGGGGAGCGGTAACGATGCGGTTCGGGCGCGATGTCTCCTTCGTTGCCGACGGCATCAGCTTCCTCGCCTCGGCCGCCATTCTCTGGCGCATGCGATCGAGGTTCGCCGAGGAGAGGCATCACGATCGTCCGCATCCGCCGTTGCTGGAATCGATTCGCGAAACGATTCGATACGCGCGCGGCAACCCGCGTGTTCTGGCACTGCTCACCTCGAAAGGTGGCTACGGACTCGGCGCCGGCGTCATCGCCATGCTCAGCGTGTTCGGCAAGGAAATCTTCCGCGCCGGTGCGTTCGGAATCGGCGTGCTCTTCGCAGCCCGAGGACTCGGTGCGCTCTTCGGACCGTTCATTCTTCGCGCGGTTGGCGCGCGCCGCGACGATCTGCAATACCGCCTGATCGGATTCGCAGTGCTCGTGTTCGGAGCCGGCTACATGGCCCTCGGCTTCTCACGATCACTCATCGCCGGTTCCCTCGCCGTCTTCGCCGCGCACCTCGGCGGCGGCGCGCAGTGGCAGACGTCGACGTATGGCCTGCAACGCGAAACGCCCGACTGGATTCGCGGCCGCGTCTTCGCCGCCGACTGGGGTTTCGTCACGCTGACGATGAGCATCTCCAGCCTTGCCGCAGGCATCGCCTCGGATCATTTCGGCCCGATGATCGCCACAATCGGCGTGGCCTCGGTGGCCGTGCTCTGGGCAATCGTCTGGGGTGCTTGGACGTGGCGTTTGTGGCGTTGAATCTGCGTAGCGCGACGTAGAGCCTCGGGAGTCGGGTGTCGGAGCTGGACCACTGATCTCCGACCCCCGACTCCCGACCCCCGCGTCTACGCTACCAGCATCGCCGCCTGCTCTTTTCGCCGCTTGATTCCCATGATCCACGGCACGAGTGTCTTCGGGATCGCGATGAGGAAGTAGACCATGCCCGCGAATTGCGGCCACGGGGAATGGGCAAGCGCGATGGAAATCACGCCGAACAGGCCCATGTAGAAGTTGTCCCAAATGCTCTCGCGTGTGTCGACGCGCTCGACTGCGTTCAGGTCCAGGTCGTCGCGGCGCTGCCACGCGTGCCGGTAGAGCAGCGCCAGAATCCAGAACACGGACGTCACGCCGATGCCGTAGATCGTGAAGAGAAAGGTCTGCCCGCCCGGCGGCAGCTCCACGCGCTGGCCGAGGATACCCATCGTGAAAAGGGTGAACATGTACTTCAGCGGGTAGACATAAAAGAGGATCACGAACAGCAGCAACGTGTTCAGAAACATCGCCGGCGTGTCCTGCAACGCGTACCGCTTGAAGAAGTGGTGATGCTCGAACCAAATGTCGATGAAGAGCCAGAAGCAGATCGCGAATGGCAGAAACCCGCGCAGCATCTCCATCATCTGTTCATACGTTTTCGGCGCCTCGAGCGAAACGACCAGCAGCGAGATGGCAAAGCCGAAGATGACGTCGCTGAACGCCTCGACGCGCGACACTTCATGCGCACGGTTGCGAAACGGGATTCGTTCGGGCATGGGTTGATTGTAAGGGAGTGGGGCATGGGGTGTGGGGAGTGGGAGGAATCGCCGACGAATCGATCTAAATCGATGCGCGCTCCTACGCCCCACTCCCAACACCCCACCCCCCATCCACCTGATAAAGTCCAACAGCATGATTCTTCGCCCCTACGACGGCAAATCCCCGCGACTCGGCGAACGCGTCTTCATCGCCGAAAACGCCACGCTCATCGGCGATGTCGTCCTCGGCGATGACTGTTCGATCTGGTATGGCGCGGTGATCCGCGGCGACGTCCATTCGATCCGCATCGGTGCGCGGACGAACATTCAGGACAACTGCGTGCTGCATGTGACAAACGATACACATCCGATCGAGATCGCCGAGGAGGTGACGGTTGGGCATGGGGCAATCGTGCATGGGTGTTCGATCGCGCGCGGGGCGCTGATCGGCATGGGCTCGCGTGTGCTGGACGGCGCGCGCGTCGGCGAGCTCGCGCTCATCGGCGCCGGCGCGCTGGTAGCTGAGGGGATGGAGATCCCGCCGCGAACTCTGGCCATCGGTGTGCCGGCGAAAGTGAAACGCGACTTGCGTATCGACGAAATCGCGCGGCTGGAACAGTCGTGGCGGAACTACGTGGGATATAAGGATGAGTATCTTCGGAAGTAGCTAGTGGATTAGTAGATTAGTGGATTAGTAGATCAGGAGGCCGGCAGCACCTCTCGCAGCTGCTGATCCACTAATCGACTAATCCACTAATCGACTGATCTAGGAATCCACTGTTTCTCCCAAACAAAACATGACCAGAACCTACGCAGGCACACTCGACAAACAACAGGCGAACCAGACGGCGACCATCGCCGGCTGGGTTCAGAAGCATCGCGACTTCGGCGAGCTCGTTTTCATCGACGTTCGCGACCGCAGCGGCATCGTGCAGGTCGTCGTCGATCGATCGAAAGGCGCGAGCGAAGAGCTGCTCGCTGCGGCGAAGGAACTGCGCTCCGAATACGTCGTCCGCATTGCGGGCGAGGTTCGTGAACGCTCCGAGCAGACGAAGAATCCGAAAATGCCGACGGGCGAGGTGGAGCTGATTGCCTCGTCAATCGAGCTTCTCAGCCGTTCCGAGACGCCGCCGTTTCCGATCGACGACGAGGTCGATGCCGCCGAAGATCTTCGCCTCAAATATCGCTACCTCGACCTGCGCCGCCCGCTGCTGACGCGCAATCTCATTCTGCGCGACCGCATCGCGCACGGCATCCGCGACTACATGCACCGGCAGGGCTTTCTCGAGATCGAGACGCCGATTCTGACGAAGTCGACACCGGAAGGGGCGCGCGACTACCTCGTGCCCAGCCGCGTCAGCAAAGGAAACTTCTACGCCCTGCCGCAGTCGCCGCAAATCTTCAAGCAGTTGCTGATGGTCGGCGGTCTCGATCGCTACTACCAGATCGCGCGCTGCTTCCGCGACGAAGATCTTCGCCGCGACCGCCAGCCGGAGTTCACGCAGATCGACATCGAAGCCTCGTTCATCGACGAGGAGTTTGTCTTCGGGCTGATCGAAGGAATGTTCGCGGAAGTCTTTCCGCTGGCCGGCATTCCGATCACGACGCCGTTCCCGCGCATGCGCTGGCAGGAAGCGATGGATCGTTTCGGGATCGACCGGCCCGACACGCGTTTCGGAATGGAACTGATAGACATCACGGCCGCGGCGAGGCAGCTCGAGTTCGTCCCGTTCCGCGAAGCCGAGACCGTTCGGGCGATCGTCGTGCCGGGCGGCGCGGCGCTCTCTCGAAAGCGTATCGACGACCTGACCGAAGAGGCGAAGAAGCTCGGCGCGTCCGGTCTGGTCTGGATCAAGTTCGACGCGCAGCGCGGATCATCGATCAAAAAGTTCCTCGACGACGCTGCATTCGATTCGCTGCGCGATGGAATGAAACCGAACGACGGCGACCTGGCTCTCATCGTCGCCGGAAAGACGACGCGCGTCTGGGACGTACTCGGATCGCTGCGCCTCCGCGTCGCCAAAGATCAGGGCTTGATCCCTGCCGACCGCTGGGACTTTCTCTGGGTCATCGACTTTCCGCTGTTCGAGTGGGACGAGGAGAGCGGCCGTTTCTTCGCGCGGCATCATCCATTCACCTCGCCGCGCCTCGCCGACGCGGACAAAGTCGAGAGCGATCCCGGCGCCACGCTGGCGCGCGCGTACGACGTGGTCATGAACGGTCTGGAGCTCGGCGGCGGCTCGATTCGCATCAACACGCCCGAGCTTCAATCGCGCATGTTCCGCGCCCTCGGCATCACGGACGATGAGGCCCGCGAGCGTTTCGGCTTCCTCCTCGAAGCGTTCCGCTACGGCGCCCCACCGCACGGCGGCGTCGCCCTCGGCTTCGATCGCATGGTCATGCTGATGGCCCGCGCCGAATCGCTGCGCGAAGTGATCGCCTTCCCGAAAACCGCGCGCGCCCAGGACCTCATGAGCGAAGCGCCGGGCCGCGTGGACGAGAAGCAGTTGGGCGAATTGGGGATCGCGATCAAAGGATGAACGATGAAGCATGAAGGATGAACGGGTTCCGGCCAGTTCATCGCTCATCGTTCGCTTCTCGTGAGGTCGCGAATGACCGCAGGCCGGGCGAGAAATGGATTCCGCGTTCATCCTTCATCCTTTTCCCTCATCCTTCGCATCTCCTTGCCACTTCATCCTTCATCCTTCATCCTTCATCCTTCGCATGACTCCCTTCATCACCATCCGCCAGGCTTCGGCCACCTATCCCGTTTTCGCCGGCCGTGATCTTCTCGGCGAGATCGCGTCGCTCAT
>DATAMS010000201.1:0-13750 GCA_036260495.1 Thermoanaerobaculia bacterium | reverse complement strand
CTTGCCCGCGCGGATGCCCTTGCGATCCATCTCCACCGCGAATGCGGTGACGCCGCGCTTGGAGTCATTGCGATCGGTCACGGCGAGGACGACGGAAATATCGGCGTAGGTGGCGTTCGTGATGAAGTTCTTCGTGCCATTCAAGATCCAGTCATCGCCATCTTTGACCGCGGTCGTGTGCATGCCCGAGGCGTCGCTGCCGGAGCTCGGCTCGGTGAGTCCCCACGCGCCGATCCATTCGCCGGAAGTCAACTTGGGAAGCCACTTCTTCTTCTGCTCGTCGTTGCCGGCGAGGTAGATGTGGCCGGTGCAGAGCGAGTTGTGCGCGGCCACACTGAGCGCAAATCCGCTGTCGATGACGGCAAGCTCTTCGACGACGTGGATGTAATCAATGTAGGAAAGCCCCGCCCCGCCGTACTCGTCTGGGATGGTGACGCCGAGCATGCCGAGGCCGCCTGCGCGCTTGAAGGTGTCGACAGGAAAATGCTGCGCTTCATCCCACTCAGCAAGGTGTGGCTTGATCTCGGCAAGCGCAAAATCGCGCACCATCTCCTGAATCTGCGTCTGCTCGTCGGTGAGGCGGAAATCCATTCGGGCTCCTGGAGGAAATCTGATTGCCGCAGGAGCGCGCAGGGCTGAACGCGCCGCACATGCGGAAGAGGGATGATAGCAGGGGAGCGCGGTGTTGGTAGAATTGGGATCATGAGCTGGGGAAAGTCACCGCTGGATTCGCTAACAGCCGAGAACAACGAGGTTCTGCGTGCGTGCCGCGACAGTGATGTCGTCGACTATCGGATCGATCCGACGATGATGATTGCTCTGATAAAACTTACACCGGCGGAAAGACTTCGACTCGCGGAGGAGAAGGCGGCTAGTTTGAGCGATTTGATCGCGCGTGTTCGCCGCTTCAACAAGTGAGCGCTCAACGCTTTTTCGACATCCTGAGGACTCTTAACGAACATGGTGTCCGCTACGTTCTCATCGGCGGTCTCGCCGCGATCATGTGGGGATCCGATTCCATCACCCATGACGTTGACGTCTGCTACGACCGGAACGAAGAAAACTTGAAGGCTCTTATCCGTGCGCTACGATCGTTGGAAGCGCACCTTCGAGGTTGGCCAGCCGGAGTTCCGGAGATCATTGACGAACGCGCCTTTCGACTAGGCGACACGATGACGTTCGTAACGAAGTTCGGCGACTTCGACTGCCTCGGCACACCTTCTGGAACTGATGGCTACTCTGAACTTCTGCAGCATGCGAAAGCGATGGAAGTCGAAGAAGGCGTATCCGTTCTGGTTGCGAGCATCGACGATATCATCCTGATGAAGCGAACCGCTGGGCGTGTGAAGGATCTCAATGTCGTCGAAGGTTTGAAACTGTTGAAAGAACTTCGCGCAGGTGCTGACAACAATGAATCCTAAATCAGCATCCGATAAACATCGTTCTTCCGCATCCCAAACTTCTCCGCTACTGCTTTGACCGCATCGTTGCGCCGCATCCCTCCCGCCCGCAGGCGCTCGAACTCGGTCGAGATTTCTTCAGACGTTGCGTTCGCAGCGACTTCGACGGCGGCGCCGAAGACGATCGTGATCTCGCCGTAGATCGACTGTCTGGTGCGCAACTCGGCGAGCACTTCGCTGATCGTTCCGCTGAGGATTTCTTCGTGCAGCTTGGTCATCTCGCGAGCGACGGTGACTTCGACGTCGCCGAGAACGGTGAGTGCATCTTCCAGCGAACTGACCACACGTTCCGGCGATTCGTAGACGATCGCAGTGTGGCCGAGCTTGGACATGTCGCGATAGAAATCGGTGCGCTCGCCGGTGCGGTGCGGGGCGAAGCCGAGGAATGTGAATGGGAGGGGAGCGATGCCGCTGGCGACGAGCGCGAGGACTCCTGCGAATGGGCCGGGAATCGGTTCGATGACGAGCCCTCGCTGGCGCGCGAGGCGCACGAGCCGGAAGCCGGGATCGCTGACGACCGGCATGCCGGCATCGGAGACGAGCGCGATGGTTTCTCCGGCGGCGATCCGATCCGCGAACACTCCCGCCTTCGCCTCCTCGGTGTGATCGTCGTAGCGTTCCGAGGGTTGATTGATGCCGAAGTGCGTCAGCAGCTTGCGCGTGTGGCGTGTGTCTTCGCAGAGGATGAGGTCCGCGGACTTGAGCGCTTCGATCGCGCGCGGCGGAAAATCGCCGAGGTTGCCGAGCGGCGTGCCGACGATGAGAAGTTTGCCCGGCATGAAAAGCGAGTGTATCGCGCGGCGTGGGTGCGGGGTCTTGTGTAGCGCCGGCGGCTCGCCGGCTGTACCGCCGCCGGCCCGGCGGCGACGCACGCCGAGGCGAGGCATTCCCCTGGCGCCGTACCGTCTTTGCCTCAAAGGTTGAGAGAGTCGCCAGCGGGCCGCTGGCGGTACAGCCGGCGAGCCGCCGGCGCTACGATTTCTGAGTCGTTGACCGGAGCTCGTAACTCCGCGCTAGCAGAATCGCAGCCGACGTCGCCACATTCAGCGACTCGATGCGTGTCGACATTCGAATGGCGATTTTGTGCGCTGCGCTGGCGAGAGTGGGCGAGAGGCCCGCACCCTCGCTCCCAAATGCAATTACCGCACGACGGGAAGGCGGCTCGCCAGCCTCACCGCGCGCATCCGCCGCGACGACCGGCCAGCCCCGTTTCACCAATTCTTCGACCGAGGCGCTGACCACCGGCACGCTGAGAATTGCGCCCGCCGACGAGCGGATCGCTTTCGGACTATACGGATCCGCGCAACCCGGCAGCAAGACGATTCCGTTCGCATCGAACGCGGCAGCCAATCGCACGATCGTACCGACGTTGCCGGGGTCCTGCACACCATCGAGCGCGAGAACGACCGACGAATCGCGGTTGAAAATCTGATTGAGACTCGATTGCGGTCGATGAAAAAGTCCGATCACGTTCTGCGGCGATTTCGTTTCGGCCAGCGCATCGAAGAGCGCCGCAGTGAAATCAACTCCTCGAGCGAACGTCTTGATCGGAACCCATCCTGCAGCCACCGCATCGGCAACCGCCTTCGGTCCTTCGATCACGATCTCCTCGTCGTGATCGCGAATGGCATCGCGGATCCGCTTGAACCAGACGTTTTGTTTGCTGCTGATGGTCATCAACTAGAATGCGCGCTCCTGGCGCCGCGATGATACTGAAACTGATCAAGACGACGACCGCGGCCTCCGCAGCGGCATGGTCGGCGCTCTGGACGTTTCCGGCCATTCTGTTTTCGTCGTTCGTCATCGCCTGGGCAGCCGAGGCGGCGCAGTTTCTGATGGCGCAGGGATTGGCGCTGGCGATTCTGGCGTGGCTGCAGACGTTGCCGGAGTTCGCCGTCGAAGCGGTCATCGCATGGCAGGCGGGGAAAGATCCGTCGAAAACGCATTTGGCGATTGCGAACTTCACCGGCAGTCTGCGGTTGCTCGTCGGACTCGGCTGGCCGATGATCTATTTCGTCGCCGCGGGGTTCGGCTGGAAGCGCGAGCATCGCTTCATCACCGTCGAGCTGGACTCCGAGCATTCCGTCGAAGTCTTCGGCCTCTTCCTGCCGATCGCGTACTTCACGTTCATCTGGTGGAAGGGATCGCTGACGGTTTGGGACGCGTTGCCGCTCATCGCGTCGTACGTTCTCTATCTCTGGATTTTGTGGAAGATCCCACCGCGCGATGACGAAGGCGAGGCCCTCGAAGACCTCGGAATCGTTCCTCGCCGCATACTCTCGCTACCGCCGAGGATGAGGAATGCGGCGATCCTGACGCTCTTCTTTGCCGGCGGTGGGATTCTCTTTTTCGCCGCGCATCCGTTCCTCGATTCGATGCTGGCCATCGCCACATCGCTCGGCGTCTCGACGTTCGTTTTCGTGCAGTGGGTCGCGCCGTTCCTGTCTGAGTTCCCCGAGAAATTGAGCGCGTTTTACTGGGCGCGCAAAGTGCGGACCGCGAACATCGCGCTGATGAACATGGTGTCGTCCAACATCAACCAGTGGAGCATTCTGTCGGCGATGATCCCGATTCTCTTCGTGATCAGCGCAGGCGAGTTGCGGCCGCTGGCGTTCGATGAGCACCAGCGCGCCGAGATCCTCCTCACGATCCTGCAGAGCTTTCTCGGCTTTCTTCTTCTGCTGAACCTGCAGTTGAAAATGCACGAAGCGCTCGCTCTCTTCGTGCTCTGGCTCGCGCAATTCGCGATGCCGTCATGGCGCGGACCGATGATTTATGTGTATCTTGCGTGGTGCGCCGTCGAGCTGGTGCGGCTGCTCGTCAGCGGCAAAGCTCCCGCGGCATGGCGAGGGTTGCGCACGACACTGGCAGCACGGTTCGCGTGATGGAAATGAACGTGATCACAAGACCTGAAATCCGCCTCACGCGCCGCGTGCGCGAGATGCAGATCTCGCCGACGCTGGCGGTGATGAACCGCGCCATCGAGCTAACGGCTCAAGGAATCGATGTCGTTGACCTCGGGCCCGGCGAGCCCGACTTCCCGACGCCGGAGTCGGTCTGCGCGGCCGGGAAGCGCGCCATCGATCAGGGGCTGACGAAGTACACGAGCGGCAACGGAACGAAGGCGCTTCGCGACGCGCTGGCGGCTCGCTACAACCGCCGTTACGGCACGTCGCTGGCGGCAGAGAACGTGATCGCCGGCACGGGCGGCAAACAGGAGTTGTTCAACATCACGCTGGCGCTGGTCGATGAGGGTGATGAGGTCATCATCCCGTCGCCGTATTGGGTGAGCTTCCCCGATCAGGTTTTATTCGCGGGCGGAAAACCGGTCTTCGCGAAGACCGATCCGCGCAATGGTTTTCGTCCGACGCTGGAAGACATCGAAGCGGTTGCCAGCGAGCGGACGCGCGGCGTCATCATCAACTCGCCCAACAATCCGACCGGCGCGGTCATCGAGGAGAAAGAGCTGCGCCGCATCATCGAGTGGTGCGCCTCGCGCGACGCGTTCCTGATGTTCGATGAGACCTATGAGTTCTTCGTCTACGAGGGATCGAAGCACGTTTCGGCGGTGCGCTGGTTCGACGAGTATCCATCGACGATCATCGGCGTGAACTCGATGTCGAAGACGTTCGCCATGACTGGCTGGCGCCTGGGCTACGCCGTCGCGCATCGCGATGTGATTTCCGCGGCGGGTAAGATCCAGAGTCACTCGACGTCGAATCCGAGCTCGATCTCGCAGGCTGCGGCGCTCGAAGCGCTCGGCGGCGGCGAGGAGGAAGTGCAGCGCATGTGGGAGGCCTATCGCGAGCGGCGCGCGTGGCTGATCCCGGCGATCAATGCGATCGATGGGCTGCGTTGCGAGAACACCGACGGCGCGTTCTACATCTTCCCTGACGTCAGCAGTTTCTTCGGCGGCCGCATTCGCGATTCGCAAAGCTTCGCCGACTATCTGCTCGACGAAGCGCGCGTCGCCGTGATCCCCGGCTCAGCATTCGGCAATGACAATCACGTCCGCATCAGCTACGCAACGTCGATGGATCGACTGAAGGAAGGCGTGACGCGGATCGCGTCGGCATTGGCGAAGTTGAGTTGAAGGAGATCAGGAATCAGAGACTAGAGATCAGGCCGCCAGTGCCTTATTCATATCTCTCGTCTCTGGACTCTGATCTCTCGTCTCTGATCTCTCCCTGATCTCTGCCTCATCCGCTGGAATCAAGCCTCACAACCCCCCGTTACGATTCGCTGTCCAAATAATCGGCATTAAGGCAACAAAGGAGATTCTGTGAAGAAAGCAACGATTCTGATGATTCTGGCGCTCGCTGCTCCGGCAGTGTTCGCGCAGAGCAAAGCGGAAGCGCCGGCTCCGGCCACGCCAGCAACGACGGCTGATGCCGCGGATCCTGTGGTGATGTCGGCCAGCGGCGTCACGATTCACAAGTCCGAGTTCGAGGCGGCGCTCAAGACGCTTCCAGCCGAATACCAGAGCTACGCGCAAGGTCCCGGCAAGAAGCAGTTTGCTGATGATTACCTTCGCATGCGACTGCTGGCCAACGAAGGCATGAAGAACGGTTTGGCGAATGATCCCGAAGTCCAGAACCAGCTCACGCTGATGCGCGAGAACCTCGTCGCCAGCGCGCAGTTGAAGAAGGTCGACAGCGGCATCGCCGTCAGCGACGCCGACGTGCAGAAGGCATACGCCGACAACGCCAAGCAGTACGAACAGGTCAAAGCGCGGCACATCCTCATCGCGCCGAAGGGAAGCCCGGCCGCGCAGACCGGCAAGAAAGAGCTGACCGACGAGGAGGCGAAAGCAAAGGCTGAAGATCTCCGCAAGCAGATCGTTGCCGGTGCGAGCTTCGAGGAGTTGGCGAAGAAGGAATCGGACGACGCTGGCTCCGGTGCCCGCGGCGGCGACCTCGGATCATTCGGCCACGGCCAGATGGTTCCGGAGTTCGAAGCGGCGGCGTTCGCTGCGAAGGTTGGCGAAGTCACGCCGGTCGTGAAGACGCAGTTCGGCTATCACATCATCAAAGTCGACGCACACGACACGAAGCCGCTGGCCGAGGTTCGTCCCGAGATTGAGAAGAACCTGAAGCAGGTCAAGCTCCACGCCGCGCTCGACGCGATGAAAGAGAGCGCGCATCCGGTGTACGACGAGAAGTATTTCGCGCCGCCGCCGGCTCCGGAAGCTCCAGTCGCCACGCCGGTTCCACCCGCGCCGAAGAGCGACGCGAAGAAAGATGCAGTGACTCCGAAGAAGAAGCCGTAATACGAAATCATCCGAAGCAAACTGAAACGCCGCTGGTCTCCAGCGGCGTTTTCGTTTCAGCGCTCGACTTCGAAATCGGCGCCGATGGTGGGAAGCGCCTCGTTGAAGATGATGGCCGTCTCCGCGATCGGAAAGAGCACGACGTGATTCCGGCCCTGAAAGTCCATGACGATCTCGTAGAAGCCTGTGTCATTGATGGCGATGAGAGTGCCTGGCTTGCCCTTCAACTCGAGGCTGCGGCTGAAGATTGAGACCTTCGACGGAATTTCCATTGCGCGTAAGGGTAGGTTGCGCGAGGGATTGAGTCAACGAAGGAGTGCGGGCGTCTCGCCCGCGACGACGAGGCGTCTCGCCTCGGCGTGTCTGGGTGGGGGCTTAATCGTACAAAACGCAAACCCACCGTCGGGCGAGACGCCCTCCGGCCGCGAGCGAGACGCTCACACTCCTACGTATGTCTCTTGCCGAACATGAACGCCACCGCCACGCCGAGGAAGTAGAGCGCGATCATCGGCAGCGCGAGCATGGTCTGGTTCACCATGTCCGGCGACGGGGTCAGAACGGCGGCGATGATGAACGACAGCACCACAGCCCACTTCGCCTTCTGCAGCAAGAACGCGGGCGTCACGATGCCGAGGCGAGCCAGGAAGAAGACCAGGATCGGGGTCTCGAAGATCGCTCCGGACGCCAGCATGATCGAGCTGGCAAAGCCGAAGTACTCGTCGATCTTGATCATCTGCTTGAACTGACGGCCGGTCTCGACGAAGAAGGCGCACGCGCCGGGGAGGATGACGCGATAGCCGAAGTAGCCGCCGAGAACGAAGAAGGCGGTCGCGAAGAGGATGAACGGCGCGGCCATGCGGCGCTCGCGTTTGTACAGCCCGGGCGAGATGAAGCGCCACACCTGCCACATGATGATCGGCGACGAGACGAAGATCGCCGCGAAGAAGGCCACCTTCATGTAGAGCATGAACGGCTCGGTCAGGTGCGTGTAGGCGAGCTTGCGGTCTCCCAGCGGAAGGAGCTTCGTCAGTGGCGCCTCGACCCACGCGTAAATCTTGTCGGCGAAGTTCCAGCAGGCCAGAAAGGCGACGCCGATGGCGATGATGGAGACGATCAGCCGTTTGCGCAGCTCCTCGAGGTGATCGAGGAACGACATCTTCGGAAGCTCGACGTCGGGAGTTTCGGGCGCGCCTTCGAAGGCCGCTGAGGCTGGTGCGGAGTCGGTCATCGGCTATTCGGTCCGCTCGCCGGTGGAAACGTGAAGCTCGGAGTGAGGAACGGCGGCAACGGCTTCCGGCGTGACATCGGCGACCTGCGGAGGCGGCGGCGCTGGCTCGGTCCTTGATACAGCCTCGTGGACAGGGATGGTCGTGGATGCCAACTGTTTCAGCTCTTCGACCTGAACTTCACGCTCAATCGTGTTCTTGAAATCGTCGGTTGCTTTCTTGAATTCGCCCATCGCTTTGCCGAGGGTGCGACCGATCTCGGGAAGGCGTTTGGGGCCGAACACGATCAGAGCCACGACGAAAATGAGGATCAACTCCGGGATGCCGAGCGAACCGAACATGAAGAACTTCTCCTTAGTTTGATACGGCCGCGTGAACATCGCCGGGCTGTCGAATACTCCGCGCCTATAATGAGTTCTGCTCCGTGAAAATCAGGCAAACGACGATATGGCAAAGATACTAAAGACACACAAGTGGACGTTTTCGTTGACGCTGGCCGTCGCGCTGATCGCCGCGACACTCTTTGGTGGATTCTACGGCAATCGCCTCTTCGGTTCGCCTGTTCAGGTCGACCAGAAGCGGTTTCGAGAATACACGGATCTTCTGAACGCGGTGACGATGTGGGCGCCCGATGACGTCGGCGCCGACAAATTCGTCTACTCGTCGATCGACGGGATGCTCCGCACGCTCGATCCGCACACGTCGTTCCTCGAGCCGAAAGAGTACTCCGACATGCAGGATCGCCAGAAGGGCTCGTTCTACGGCCTCGGCATCCTCGTGACGAAGCGGAACGATCAGGTCACCGTGATCACGCCGCTCGAAGGCACGCCCGCCGCACGACTCGGCATCCGCGCAGGTGACGTGATCTCCGAGGTCGAAGGCGTTTCGACCGATGACCTTCCGCTGGACGACGTCGTCAAGCGGCTCAAGGGTCCGAAGGGAACCACGGTCCACATCAAAATCGTCCGCGTCGGGATGAAAGAGCCGATTCCGCTCTCGATCGTTCGCGCGGCAATTCCGACCAACTCGATTTCCAACGTGCTGATGCTCAAGCCCGGCATCGGTTACATCCGCATCAAAGACTTCACCGCCACCACTGTTCGCGAGCTCGATGAAGCGATCGACAAGCTCAAAGCCGACGGGATGCAGAAGCTGGTGCTCGACCTCCGCCAGAATCCGGGCGGTTTGCTCGACGCTGCGGTCGGCGTCTCCGATCACTTCCTCGACAAGGGACAGATGATCGTCTTCACGAAGGGCCGCACGCCCGACTCCGAGCAGAACTATCTCGCGCCGGGCAAGCATCAGAAGCTCGACATGCCGATGGTCGTCGTCGTCAACCGCGGCAGCGCCTCCGCCTCGGAGATCGTCGCCGGCGCGCTGCAGGATCACGATCGCGCCATCATCATCGGCGAGACGAGCTGGGGCAAAGGTCTCGTGCAGAGCGTCTACACGCTGCAGTACGGCGCCGGACTCGCGCTCACGACCTCGAAGTACTACACGCCCTCGGGACGCAACATCCAGCGCGATTACTCCTCGTTCTACGACTACTACGTTGCCGACGATAGTGAAGACGGCGGCGGCAGCGAAGTGCCTCTGAAGGATCGTAAGAAATACACGACCGCCACCGGCCGCATCGTCTACGGCGGCGGCGGGATCACGCCGGACATCTTCGTCAAGCCGGCGCCGCTGTCGCGCACGACGCAGCTTCTCGAAGTGCGCAGCGCGATCTTCAATTACGGCGTCGACTACGTTGCCAAGCATCCCGACGTGACGCAGGAGGTCACGATCACGCCGCAGGTGATGGAAGACTTCGTCCGCTTCGCCGCGGACAAGGACATTGCGCCGCTCGCGGACATTCGCGAAGCGCTGACGAAGCCGAATGATCGCTCGTTCATCGAGCGCGCGTTGAAGTCGGAGATCATCGCGGCGAAGTACGGCTTCGACGCCTCGTATCCGTTCCGGTTGCAGGGCGACAACCAGATTGCCAAGGCCATCGAAGTGCTGCCGGACGCGCAGAAGCTGGCGGAGAAAGCCGCCGCGCTTCATGTCGCACCAGGAGCGAATTCATCGGACGCCGGCACGCGCGCCGCGCAGGCGCTGCCGCACGGACCATAAAATCGATCGATAGAAAATGCCGCGCCGAGGTTGCGAGGTGCGCGGTCGCGAGGAAGTGCGGCAAGTGCGCCGCGCCGCCTCGCAACCGCGCCACTCGCAACCTTTTTTCATCGTTAACCGCTACTTGCTACACATCAGTCGCGGTGCTAACGTGTCGCCGCTTTTGACGTTGGGGGAGATTCTCGAGTTATGCCTGATCTCGGAAAGAAGTACACCTGTTATAGCTGCCACACGAAGTTCTATGACCTCGGTAAGCCTGTGCCGACCTGCCCGAAGTGCGGCGCGGACCAGCGCGATGCCGATGAAGCGCCGTCCGTTCCCGCGTCGCGCAGCCGCGCGCGTGCCGCAGCGGTAGCGGTCGTCGTCGAAGAGCCGGCCGATGAAGATTTCGGCGCGGATGGCGAGGTCGCAACGCCTGCGACCGGCGACGAGGATGAAGACATCATCCCCGAGGCCGACCGCGGCGACGAACCTGCCGCCGACGACGAAGAAGACGAAGAGTACTAGCGTTTTGAAGCGAGGCCGGACTCCGGCCTCATTCGAGAAGGACGGAGCTCATGGGTAAAGTGGGTCTGCTGGGTTGTGTGGGAGCGTTGATCCTCGTAGTCGTGATTTTCGGCGCGTGGTTCATCGGCGTGCGCAATCACCTCGTCGAGCTCGATCAGCAAGTGCAGGCGCAGTGGGCGCAGGTCGAGAACGACTATCAGCGCCGCTTCGACCTGATCCCGAATCTCGTGCGCACCGTGCAGGGTGCGGCGAACTTCGAGAAGTCGACGCTCGAAGCCGTGATCAACGCGCGGTCGCGCGTCGGACAGGTAGCTGCGCCGGCAGGCGCGCCCGGAGCGCAGTCGAATCTGCCGAACGATCCGAATGCGATGGCGCAGTTCGCAGGCGCGCAGGAGAACCTCACCGGCGCTCTTTCGCGATTGCTCGTCGTCGTCGAGCGTTATCCCGATCTGAAATCGAATCAGAATTTCCTGGAACTGCAATCGCAGCTCGAAGGGACTGAAAACCGCATCGCCGTCGAGCGCAAGCGCTACAACGATGTCGCGCAGGTGTTCAACACCGCCGTACTGAAGTTTCCGGCCAACCTCGTGGCCAACATGAGCGGCTTCAAACCGAAGGCATACTTCAAAGGCGCGGCCGGCTCGCAGCAGGCGCCGGAGGTGAACTTCAACTTCGGCAGCGCTCAACCGGCACCGGCGCCGGCCACAGGCACCCGATGAACGTCCGCCGCAGCGCGATCGCGTTCCTCGCGATCGCGCTGATCGCCTCCGCCGCGCTCGCGCTCGACATCCCGCCGAAGCCCACGCAATGGGTCAACGACTACGGCGCGAACATTCTCAGCGCGTCCGAGACGCAGCAGCTCAACGAGAAGCTCGAAGGTTTCTACAAGAAGACCGGCGTTCAGTTCCTGGTGATGATCTTCCCTTCGCTCGAAGGTGAAGACGACCTCGGATACACGAACAAAGTCGCGAACGTCTGGAAGGTCAAAGACGACAAGGCGCTGATGCTTTTCGTCTTCATCAAGGAACACAAAACGCGCATCCAGGTCGGCTACAGCATGGAGCCGGTCATCACCGATGCGTTCTCGTCTGACGTTCTCCACGAGACGGTTCCTCCATTCTTCCGAGCCGGCGACTACGCGGGCGGCCTCAATGCCGCCATCGATCAGATCTGGAAGAAGATCGATCCGAACGCAGTGATCGCCGGTAGTGCGCCCACTGCACCGCGCGCTCGACGTTCAACCGGAGTCGCAGGCATCCCGATCAAGCTGTTCATCTATCTCATCATTTTTTTCGTCTTCGTCGTGCTGCCGGCTATTTCGCGGCGCGGCCGCCGGCGCGGATGTGGCGGATGCTTCTGGCCGATGATGTTCCTTGGCGGAGGCGGCGGCGGAACGACGTTCGGAGGCGGCGGTGGTGGAGGCGGAGGCGGCTGGGGCACCGGCGGTTCGTGGGGTGGCGGCGGAAGCTCGTTCGGTGGCGGCGGCGCAGGAGGTGGATGGTGAACCAGAAAGAGTTTCTGGACGCGCTCGATCAGCCGCGCATCGTGGCCGCGGTCGGCGCCGCGGAGCGCGAGACCTCGGGCGAGATTCGCATTCACATCCAGCCGAAAGCGACCGGCGGCGATGCCCGCTACGTCGCCGAGCGCACGTTCGAACGCCTCGGCATGACGAAGACCGCGCTACGCAACGGCGTGCTGCTTTTCATCGCATCCGAAGAACGCGTCTTCGCGATCGTGGGCGACAAAGGAATCGACGAGAAAGTGCCCGCCGGTTTCTGGGACGAGATCGCAGCGAAGCTCACGCTCCGTTTCGGCAGCGGCGAGCTCACCGAGGGCATCATCGAAGCGGTCACCGCGGCGGGCCAGCAGCTCAAGGCCTACTTCCCGTGCGCCGATGACGACGTGAACGAACTGTCCGACGAGATCGACGTCAGCGACTGATGCCTTACTCGGTCCTCGTCGCCCTCGGCTCAAACCTCGGCGACCGCGCGCTGTCGTTGCGAAGAGCGATCGATGCGCTGCGCAAAATCATCTCCGTCGTTCGCGTCAGCCCATTCATCGACACCGATCCCGTTGATGCGCCGTCAGGATCGCCGCGATTTCTAAACGCCGTCGTCGCCGGCTACACCGATCTCGATCCGCAATCACTCCTCTCCGCGTTGCTTTCGATGGAAGCACGCCTCGGGCGCCATCGCACAACCCGCAACGCGCCGCGAATCATCGACCTCGATCTCATCCTGCACAGCGCGCATCTCGTTAGTACGCCCGCGCTGACCTTGCCGCATCCGCGATACCTCGGACGGGAGTTTGTGCGCGAGCCATTGCGGACGTTGGGACTTTCGTGGCGAGATCCGGTGACGGGCAAATCGCTGGAAGCAACGTAGGTCGGACTCTCCAGTCCGACTCCTCTTATTCTCGCCGAGCCGGTGATAAGCTGGATTCGATGAAGGTTCTCACCTACGAGGCTATCGTCGAGCGTGGCGAGGTGAAACTGACGGAAACCGTGAGACTTCCGGAGCAAGCAAAGGTATTCGTCGTGGTCCCCGCCGTCGAAGATCTGCCGCCTTCCAGGATTCAAACTCCTCGGCTTCTGCACCCCGAACAGGTATCCGATTTCGCAATGGAGATCCTGGAAGGCGACGATGCCAGCGTACGATGATCGTCTCTTTGCGCCGCCGGCGGCGGTTCTGAACGCGCGCCTCCGCAATCCGCAAAACGGCGCGATCATTCCGGATGTCTTGCTCCTGATCGATACAGGCGCTGATGTGACTCTGCTTCCGCTCGAGGCGGTGAAGGCGGCGGGAATCGAGCAGACCGGCGCCTCGTACGAGTTGCTGGCGTTCGACGGCAGATCGAGCGCTATCGGCGCGGTCCGCGCTGACTTGTTGATGCTTGGCCGCGCATTTCGCGGTCAGTTTCTCGTGATCGATCAACAAGCCGGCATCCTGGGCCGCAACATTCTCAATAGTCTCGCTCTCCTGCTGGATGGGCCACGGCTGACGTGGAGCGAGCACAAAGACGATCGAGCGAAAACGCGCTGACAGCTTACCGCGTCGCAACCGGCCCGCCGCTCAGCGTCGTGTGGACGTGCGCGTGGAGCGTCGGCGTGGCCTGGGTCAGGAGCGGGTAGGGGTTGACCATCTCATCGTTCTGGTCGACGCCGAAGTGGAGGT
>DATAMS010000196.1:0-4410 GCA_036260495.1 Thermoanaerobaculia bacterium | reverse complement strand
CACAACGCGCACGTTGGTCCGCACACGCTCGAGTTTCCCGCCGGAACGCAGCTCCTCTTCACCGACAACGAGACTAACGGTCCGCGCCTCTGGGGTCCGGGCGCGCAATCGCGAAGCCGATTCGTGAAGGATGCCTTTCATCGACGCATCGTTAATGGCGAGAGTGACGCCGTGAATCCGGCGCAGACCGGATCGAAAGCGTGCGGATGGATGCGCGTCGAGATCGAGCCGGGCGCATCGCACACGATGTCGATGCGTTTGCGGCCCGGCAATGCGCAAGTCGATACGAGCGCCACGCTGGAGCAGAACGTTGACGCCATCATCGATCTTCGCCGCGCCGAGGCCGATGAGTTCTACAAAAGCATTCATCCGGCGAGGGCGACCGCCGAAGAGCGCAACATTCAGCGGCAGGCTTTTGCGGGATTGCTCTGGTCCAAGCAAAGCTACCTGCTCGATGTCGACATCTGGCTCGATGGCGATGACCCGAACGATCCGCCTCCGGATGCACGGCAGCACGGACGCAACGCGCGCTGGCGGCACCTCAACTCCATGCGCATCCTCTCGATGCCCGACAAGTGGGAGTACCCCTGGTTCGCGGCGTGGGACCTCGCCTTCCACACCGTCGTCCACGCGCTCATCGATGCGCACTTTGCCAAAGAGCAACTCTGGCTGATGCTTTTCGAGCAGTTTCAGCATCCGAACGGACAGATCCCCGCATACGAGTGGGAGTTTTCCGATCTCAATCCGCCGGTGCATGCCTGGGCCGTATGGCGCGTCTACAACATGGACCGCATCCGCAACGGCGCCGACCGGCCGTTTCTCGAGAAGTGCTTTCACAAGCTGATGCTGAATTTCACCTGGTGGGTGAACAAGGTCGACCGCGAAGGCAACAACGTCTTCGAAGGTGGCTTCCTCGGGCTCGACAACATCGCCGTCTTCGATCGCAGCGAAACGCTTCCCGGCGGCGCCTCACTCGAGCAGAGCGACGCCACCGGCTGGATGGGCATGTTCTCGCTCGTCATGATGCGCATGGCGCTGGAGCTGGCCGAAGAGAATCCCGCCTACGAAGGGCTGGCCACCAAATTTTTCGAGCACTACGTCTACATCGGCGCGGCGATGAAGATGATGCGCGGCGACCGCACGCTGTGGGATGACGCCGACGGTTTCTTCTACGACCTGCTGCGCTTTCCCGACGGCACGAATGTCCCGTTCCGCGTCCGCTCGCTCGTCGGGCTGATTCCGCTCTACGCAGTCGAGCGCCTTGAGCGGAAGTGGATCGAGCCATTTGCAGTCTTCCGCGAAAACTTCGACTGGTTCATGAAACATCGCGCCGACATCGTCGAGCACTCCGTCACGACCGTGCATCACAACGGCGAGACGACGCATGTTCTGGCCGTCGTCGATCAGAATCAGCTCCAGCATCTTCTGGCGCGCGTCGCCGATCCGGCCGAGTTTCTCTCGACGTACGGTCTGCGCAGTCTGAGCAAAGCGCATCAGGAGCAGCCGTTCGTCTTCGGCAATGCGTCGGTGACTTACGAGCCGGCCGAAGCAGCGACGAAACTCAAAGGCGGCAACAGCAACTGGCGCGGACCGGTCTGGTTCCCGACGACGTTCCTGATGATCGAGACGCTGCGCAAACTGGAGAAGGCCTACAGCGGCAACGTGCGCATCGCCATTGGCAACGGACGCAATGCATCGAACGACACGGCGCCGCACAACGATCCCGACACGACGCTCGCCGACACGCGCGCGGACGAAGCCGTCGGCGCCGGCGCCTCCCGCCCGCGCCGCCGCGGCATGACGCTGACGAGCGTTCCAGTCCCGCCTCCCGAAAACACGACCACACTCAGCGGCCTGGCCGCCGATCTCGCCAAACGAATGACCAGCATCTTTCTCCCCGACGCCGGCGGCTATCGTCCGTCGAATGGTCCCCGCGGCAAGCGCCAGGCCGAGCTCTTCGCGCACGATCCGCACTGGAAAGACCTGATCTGGTTCTTCGAATACTTCAACGGCGACACCGGCGAAGGCCTCGGCGCCTCGCATCAGACAGGGTGGACCGCGCTGGTGGCGAGTTTGATTGATGAGTGGAGCGTGTGATTGGCGGCTTTGCGTAACGTGGTGCCCGAGTACGGACCGTTTCACCGGTTTCAGGGTGCTGCCGCAAACGAGCTGATGTGCAGCAGCGGCCACATCGGAGGCCGCGCGGATAGAAACATCGCCGCCGGATTGTTCCCCAGAGTGAAGGCACATCTCGGGTCGCTACCATCCGGGCGCTGTGGAATCGAGTTCTTTACGACTGTAGCTCCTGATGATGACGTCCCTCGATCACCCACGTGGACAGTTGGAAGATCAGGTGTCCTCCGATCCGTTGACGATCCTGATGTCGTGCTGATCGCTGCTAGAATTGTGAAGCGAGTTGACGAATGCGACGAGCCCGCCCCGAAGAGCTGAACGAAGACGCGAGACCAATCGCGCTTCTCCGCCTGTCGAAAGACCGCTTCGAAGAACTGTTTCCCGTCGAGATGTCGGACACCGATCCCCTTTCAGCCGCGGAGCCATCGATTGGCGGACTGGTTCAGCTCGATAGCGGACCGTATGCCGTCGTCGTCTACGGCAAGACGTCAGGCGAAGCTGAAGTCTCATTGCCAGTCAGCGCGCCGATTCCTCGCCAATGGAAGGCGTTCCTGCGCGAGGTTCCATTGGCCGCCAGAGAAATCGTCTGGACATCCGACAAAGTAGTATCGCCAGCGCTCAGCCGGTCGTCGCCGCGAAAGCCCGAGAAGAGCTTTAAGGCTGCATTGACGAAAAGATCCAAGACCTCTTCGCATTGATCTACTGCGCGGAGCACGAAGCGAAAGAGGTCAACGCGATCTAGCCGCAACCGAGTTCTCACGCGAAGCCGCGAAGATCGCGAAGGAGATCGGAAACATCAAACCTTCTTGTCTTCGCGGCTTCGCGTGCGAGTGTCCTCAAAACAACTGCGCCGCCAAATACGGCACCACGGTCTCCACGCGCAGAATCCTCTCCCCGATCGTCACCGGCGTGCATCCCGCACGCTCCAGCGATGCGACTTCTGCGTCGATGAATCCTCCCTCCGGTCCGATGACCAGCGTGACCGGCTCGCGGACATCGCGCGGACAGGCTTCGCGCGCGTGTGGATGCGCGACGAGTGCGCGCGTCGCACGTGCGAGCGACGGCAGCTCATCTTCGACGAACGCACGAAAGAAACGGCGCGTCTCGATCGAGGGCAGGATCGTGTCGCGCGCTTGTTCCAGTCCGAGGATGGATTGGGTGCGGAAGTTGCCCTCGGAGAGACGGGGTGACTTCCAGTAACTCTTCTCTACTCGCCAGGCGTTGATCAAGACGATTCGTTTGATGCCCAGCGACGTCGCGCTCGCGATGACGCGGTTGAGAACTTTGGGGCGCGGAAGAGCCAGCACCAGCGTGAGCGGCAGTGCAGCCGGAGGATCGCGATCGAGCGAGACGTCCATCTCCAGCGAATCGTGGTCGATGTGCGCAATCGTCCCGAATCCGATGCGGCCGCCGGCCACGCCAACGACCAGCGCATCGCCAATGACGGCGCGATGCACGTTCGTCACGTGCTCGAGGCGTCGCCCGGAAAGCTTCACGCGCGTCGCGGTGATGAAGTCATCGTCAAATAGGAGGATCAGGTTCACGTTGGTTGCAACGATAATCCCTCCCGATGACGATGAAGCCAGACCGGCGATGGGAAGCGTTCGCTTCGCGCGAGCCGTACTACGCGGTCTTCACCGATCCGCCGCTCCGAACTGCGAACCGCACGCCGCAAAACGAGCGGGAGTTTTTCGACAGCGGCGAGCTGCTCGTCGATTCGCTTTTCTATACGATCAAACGAAAGCTGGCGCCCGATTTCAATCCGGAATTGGTTCTCGAGTACGGATGTGGACCCGGACGCCTTGCGATTCCCTTCGCGCGCCGCGCCGGCTCCGTCACCGCAGTCGATCGCTCGCCGGCCATGCTCGACGTGGCGAAGCGCGAGGCCGCGAAGCAGACCGTCGTCAATATCGCTTTCAAGGCGGCCAGTGATTTTTTCGACGAGCCGCGCAAGTTCGATCTCGTCAATTGCTATCACGTCTTCCAGCGCCTTCGCCCCGCCGCCGGCCTCGCTCTCTTCCGCAAACTTCTCGGCAACCTCGGCCCCGGCGGCGTCGGCGCATTTCACTTTCTCTATCGCAGCACCACGCCATCAGTCGTCGAATGGACTCGCCAGGCCCGCGAACGGCTGCCTGCGATCAACGCCGTCGCCAACCTTGCGCGCGGCAAAGCAGCCGGCGAGCCGTTCATCCCCAGCCACACCTACGACCTCGACGACGTCTTTCGCATCCTCGACGATGCTGGCTTCATCGCCAGTCACGTCGTCTTCGAACGAAG
>DATAMS010000193.1:0-3430 GCA_036260495.1 Thermoanaerobaculia bacterium | reverse complement strand
AACGCATCACCAGATTCTATGGAACGGATCCAGGAAAGGTCGTCGTGGTTCCTGAGTTGATCGACCTCAGCTCCTGGCGGCAGGGCCTGGCGAACGCGGCACTCAGCGATGGGCCGCCGCGCATTCTCTGCGTCGCGCACCTCTATCCTCGCAAAGGGATCGACACACTTCTCCGGGCATTCGCCCATCTGCAACGGCCGGCCGTGCTGCGGATCGTCGGTGTCGGTCCGGAACACGATCACCTCAATCATCTCGTCCGCGGCCTCGGCATCACCGATCGCGTTCAATTCCTCGGCTACCTTCCTTTCGATGCCCTCACCGCCGAATACCGAAACGCCACCATCTTTGCTCTGCCCACAACGCAAGAGGGCTTCGGAATCGTCTTTCTCGAAGCAATGGCCTCATCGCTTCCGGTGATCGCCGGCCGCGCCGCAGCCGTCCCCGAGGTCGTGTCGGAGGGCGTCACGGCACTGCTCGCCGGCCCGAATGATGAAGCGGAACTGACGAACAAGCACGAACGTCTGCTCGATGACCCATCGCGGCGCGCCGCGATGGGTGCCGCGGGCCTTCAACGAGTACAACGATACGACGCGCCGGTCGTGGCGCGTCAGTTCCTCGATGCCGTGGGCATCAGTTCACCATACTGAAGGTGGTTTTCTTCCGACTGCCAGCCGTTATCTACGCCGGCTTCTTCGGCATTGACTCATTCTGTTTACGCGTTGTCGCCGAAGCCTTCTGCGCGATGGCGCGATGCCGTTTCATGGCGGCGGCTTTATTGACGGTGGCCTTGCGCCGGCGTCCGAGCGCTCCCCTTTGTGCTGGCGTTTTTGCCATCTGGGCTCCTGCGAATTTTCGCGGCCACATCCAAACTCAAGGCTTGGCGCCGCAACTGAAATCGTAGCGCACTCGCGCACGCGAAACGTTCGAACATCGAATCGATCGCAATCGATTCAGCGCTTCGGCGCCGCCTCCTGTGTGGCACGGCAATCCGTATTCAGCCAGCGGATCAACTCATCGCCGAGCGCCAATCGATGCGACGAGAACGGATGGTCGTCGTCGAAGGTGACGAGTTTCACGCGCTTGCCGCCGGCCGCGCGGATTGCTTTGGCCATGCGCTCGTGCATCGGGACATCTTCGTCGATCGAATCGCGCGTCGCGGCAATGAGCAGCACTGCACGACCCGCGAGCCCTGCGGCCTTCGTGACGTAATCCCACTCCGGTTGCGACGCCATCTCGTTCAGCAACGCAGTGGCATCGGCGCGGGCTGGCCCGCTGGATGGATTCGTGCTGCTGCGAAAATCATCGAGACCAGCCTTGCGCTCCTGTTCATGCGTCGCAAACCGCTGCCCCGCCCAACCGACATTCCACGCCGCCAGTCCGGCCACGCAGACCGAATGCGCCTCGCCCGCGCCGTGCATGAACGATAGCCACCCGCCGAAGCTGTGACCAACGATCGCGATCCGCCGCGGATCAAAATGAAAGCGCGCCGCCTGCTCCGGCGCCCGGACCCAATCGACGATGGCCTGCACATCCTCGAGCGAATTCGCAAACGAGAACGTCCCACCCGATCCCCACACCCCGCGGAAATCGAAATAGACCGCGTCGAATCCCTCCCGCCGCACCGCTTGCGCAAGATCGAGATTCTTTTCATTCCCCGGATACCCGTGCAGAAACACCACCACCGGATGCGGTCCCGCCCCGGCGGCCAGATAAACCAACCCATTCAGCCGCTCCCTACCACTGACCACAACAACCTCCTGCATCGAAGCGGGAGGTTTCAGCGACGGCAAGGGATCGTGCGCCGCGGCCAGCGCAGCCGAGGCGGAAAAGAGCAGGGTCAGCAAAGCGAGTCCGGAGCGCATCGGCCGCCATTCTGACACGAGGAGTGTGGGCGTCTCGCCCGCGGCCATCGAGGCGTCCCGCCTCGATGGATGAATCCGGGAAAAGCCAAGACTACGCCATCGAAAGCCCCAGTCACGCCACATAGAATGAAGCCCCGATGGCAAACAACAAAACGACCAAATCAACGCGCAGAGCATCGCCCTCATCGCGTTTCCCGGAGCCCCGCACAACATGAGCCGCACGCTCCTGGCAGTGTTGGCCGTCCTCGTGGCGATGGTGTCCTTCCAGACGGGTGCCTCGCTGGCCAAGCAACTATTTCCGCTCGTCGGACCGGTGGGAACCACCACGCTGCGATTGGGTTTCGGCGCGCTGATCCTCTGCGCGATCTGGCGGCCCTGGCGCCAGAAACTGACTCGCACCGAGCTCCGGACCATCGCCATTTACGGCATGGCCATGGGCGGCATGAACCTCTCTTTTTACATCGCACTCAAGACCATCCCGCTCGGAATCGGCGTGGCCGTCGAGTTCACCGGACCGCTGGTGGTTGCGGTGATCGCGTCGCGCCGCGCCATCGATTTCGTGTGGGCCGCGCTGGCCGCCGCGGGGATCATCCTCATCCTCCCGATCTTCCGCGCGTCCCCACCCGTCGACCTTCACGGCATCCTTTGGGCGCTCCTCGCCGGTGCCTGCTGGGGCGCCTACATCCTCCTCGGCCAGCGCGCCGGCGCCTCGGTCCACGGCGGCACCGCCACCGCATTAGGCATGGCCACCGGCGCCCTCTTCGTCCTGCCCTTCGGCGTTGCTGTCGTAGGCAAGCCGCTCCTGAATCCCGCCATCCTCCCGATCGGAATCCTCGTAGCCATCCTCTCCGGCGCCTTCCCCTACTCGCTGGAAATGTTCGGCCTGAAACACCTTCCCGCCCACACATTCGGCGTCCTGATGAGCGTAGAGCCCGCCCTCGGCGCGATCATCGGACGCATCCTGCTCCACGAAAAACTCGCGTCATTACAGATCGTCGCGATCGCATGCGTCATCGCAGCATCAGTGGGCAGCACGCTGTCGAGCCGGCGCGCCGCTCCTGTCAGCGACGTCGCGTGACGCTGGTCATTACTTCCATGTTCCCTGAACCGCCGCCGTCAGCTCGGGGGGTCGCTCCTCGAGCGGGATGTCTCCGATGCTGATGTGTTCCGTCTCCATACACCGAGGTTCCCTCCGATTCGGGCAATCCGCAACTTCTACAGGCGTTTGAGCGATACCTCAGGTCAAAACGCGTTCTCGTAAGGCTTTTTCGCGCAAGCCTTGGAGGGCGGTAGGCGAGCATGAGGAGATACTGTGCTAAGGGCTCGCACAGAACGACTACCGTGAGCGCTCTGCACGAACCATAGGACCCAACGCGGGTTCCGTCGTGGCTGGGCCGGCCCCCGCTTTTGCTATCATCCGCCACACTTATGGATTACGTCGCGATCACGAAGGCCAAATGGGATTTCGACGAGAAGCAGCACGATCAAATTCGGGCCGACATCCAAGGACTCGAGGCTTACGGTCGGACTTTTGACTCGGTTGCTATCGCGGCAATTGCCGCGTTGTG
>DATAMS010000192.1:0-2862 GCA_036260495.1 Thermoanaerobaculia bacterium | reverse complement strand
CTTCGGCCGGTCTCGAGAGATCGATGTTCGATAACAGATTCACCGGCGTCCCCTCGGGAATCGGTCCAATGCGGATGCCGCCTTCATAAAAGATGTTGGGATGAAGATGTTCCGCCAGACCGGCCAGCGGTTTCAATTCCGGCGGGATGTAGCCGGGCGCGATATTGAGATAGCTGGTCTGCGTCGTCCGGTCGATCCAGCCCGGAATCTGTTTTCCCGACTGAGTGGCGAAGGTTCCGTTGCCTTTCCGGTTTTCCGGCCACAGCATCTGGCCGATGCCGTCCTCGAATGCTTTCATCCGGTCCGGAACGGAGCCGCTCTCCTCAAAGTGGCCGACGCTGTTGTTCAACAAATAGGGCGCAGTGGACCAGAGGCTGATCAGCGATGCCGGCCGCGTGTACCCGCGTCCGCCCGCCGGCATGTCGTACCACGATGGCTCGTAACTGTATGGATGGTGAATCATCACCTTGCCTACCGAGGGAAGGTTCTTGTACGACTCGGAGGAGAAGTTGTCCCAGATGTTGTTGCGGATCGCGTTTGTCGCCAGAGGGCTGCAGGCGTTGGTCTCCAGCAGGGTGACCGGCACGCGCACTTCGGTGGAGAGGTAGTTGTTGTCCAGGAAGTCCGGCGACTTGACGATCTCCTTCATCTCGTCCTTGAACTCGGCCGTCTTCGTCCAGGCCCAGTAATCGTTCCAGCACTGTAGGTAGTTCGGGCCGATGCAGCCGGGCTTGAAGTAATTCGTGAACGCCTTCGCCGGCAGCTTGCTGGAGTGGCAGCGCGCGCAACGCTCGCCGAAGACTTCCTTGCCGCGGGGCAGCAGATCGGAATCACGCATGTACTCCGGCCCACCCGGCGCAACCCTCAGATAGTCGGGTTTCGCGGTGGCCAGGAAGAAGAGCGCCACATTCGGCGTCTGGGCGACGTTCGCTTTCCAGTACGACGAGTTCTTCTCGGCGTCGGCGATCTTGATCGGACTGACTTTCGGGCCACCGACGAGCGGGATGAAGTGCAGCAGCCACTCTTCGCTGAACAGACCGATGTTGATATAGACGCGATTGAGTGCGCCGAGGGCGCCGACCGAATCGGAACCGTCCTTGAGCACGTGCGGCGTGTTCACCGTGTGCGTGGCCGGATCGAAGAACTTCGTGAGCGCCGTTCCGGGCGGGACGTAGTCATTGAACTGGTGGTTGTCCAGACCGCCGCCTGCGAGTTGCTCGTGTCCCCACTTTCGTCCGATCTCCAGACGCGCGCCGAGGTTGTAGATCGCATTCATCGTGCGAGGGTTGTTGATCTGGTCGGAGGAGACGAGCGACGTATCGAGCGCGCCGGGACGCGACGTGTGGAAGAGCTGCCAGATGAAGCTACCCGAATCCTGATCGAACATGAAAATGCGCTCGATCCAGAAGTACTGCGCGCCCGGATTGCTGTTCAGATTCGCCCAGGCCGGGTTCTCCGGATCGGCGGGCGGGTTGGATGGGTTGGGTCCGACGTGGCAGAAGCCGCACGACATACCGACGCGGAACGGCTTCACCAGTTTGGCGTCGTTGTAGTACTTCGGATCGGTGTAGTACTTGACCGGATCCCACTTCGCCTGCGCTTTCTCGTCGAAGGCCGGATTGGGGAAGAGACGCAGGCCGACGACGCCCGTTGCGTAGCCGTAGTACGAGCCGAGAGCCAGTTTGCCCTTGCCGCGTGCGCCGGTCCTGACGCCGGGATACTTCGTCTCGTTCTCGAATGGATCAGGGCCGCAGCCGTTTCCTTCGACGCGCTCGTCGAGCCAGAGACCCCAGCGGTCGGCGCGCGGGCCCGTACCTTTGCGGAAACACGGCTCGTTGACGAGGCCGAGGAAGCGCCAGCGATTGTCGCGGCTGTTTTTCAGCGAGGGATGATCCGAGATCGTTTTCAGTAAATCGAGGTTTCCGAAGCTGCTGACCGATAGCGTGTCCCAGAGGCGGTCGTTGCCTGCCGTCCAGACGATCCAGTTGTTCCGGCCGATGGCGACGCGCTTCACCGCCTCGGCCGCCGAGATGCCCGGCAGGTAGGGATCGAGCGACGCGCGGATGCCCTCCGGATTCTTCGTGAGGCCGTAGTCCATGTCTTTGTAGTAGTCCTCGTCGGCGCCGGGGAGGCTGGCGCCGTCCCGGCCGGCCGCAAGGGCTTCGTCCTTCACGGTTCCCGGCTGCGGCTTGAGGTGGCAAGAGGTCAGAAGACTGCTGACGACGACGATCGCGGCGATGCCTGCGAGCTTTCGCATGGACGTGCCTCCTTGCACAAATTTATGGAGTGTTACCAGAGGAGTGCCGCGGCCAGGAGTTTCCCTACCTTCAATATTGGTAAAGGTGAAGATCCCCTTCCGTGATGAAGGAATTCTTCTGAAAGATCATTGACATACTCGCTTTAGTCATGCCAGACTTCATGAAACATCCAATTTGAATCCGTAATTCGACTCGAGCGCGGCGTAACGGCTCTAAAAAGCGCCGTGGAGCTTTGGACGAGGGAGGAGCCTCATGGGTAAAGCCGGGCTGGTTTTCATGGTCGTCCTGCTGGCGGATCTCGGGCTCGCGATCGGGCAGGAGATTCCCAAACCTCCGCCCGAGGCCGATCTGGCCCATGAGCACGCCGTATCCGATGCGCAATACCCATCGGCCAAAGTCTGCGGCGAGTGTCATCCCAACCAATACAAGCAGTGGAGCCTCTCGTCGCACGCCTACGCGTCGCTCTCGCCGATGTTCAATAAATTCGAGCAGCGGATCAACGACATTTCCCGCGGCACGGTCAACTACTTCTGCGTCCGTTGTCACGCCAGCGTCGGCACGGCGTTGGGCGAGCCACGCTCGATCGCATGGTGGGATCGCAGCG
>DATAMS010000175.1:0-3335 GCA_036260495.1 Thermoanaerobaculia bacterium | reverse complement strand
TCAAGCTTTGCCGGACACATCGAGAAGCAGTGGCGCCTGCGAAGAGATAGCGGGATGGATTGAGTAGAGCAGAGATCAGGCAAGCAGGGATCAGTGGATTAGTCGATTAGTGGGTTCGCCGGTCAGGATGAGCTCAGGAAGTGACGCGGATCGCCGATCGTTCAGAAGTCTCTGCATCCGCTTCTGATGACTAATCTACTGATCCACTAATCTACTGGTTTCCAATCTACCGATCACGATCCACTGATTCCGCGAAAGGCCGAAGGCCGGAAGGGCCGCCGTACCCTTGAACTCTTCTTTGGACCGTACCGGGAGAGCGGAAGGATAGCAGAAAATTCCAAAAGCAAATGAAATTCTGGAACCAATGACGCGACGACAAATTCTGATCCTTCTCGGCGCCACGGCGTTCATCGTGGCCATCGCGGCGGCCACCGTCTGGTATCTCGTGCGCCGAATCGACCGGGCCGTGGTCAGCGCCGTAACGTCGAAAGAAGAAACGGTCGATCTGGGAACACTCGTCACGCGCGTCCGCGACCTCAACCGCCTCGAAACGGCGACGATGCGCGTCACCAACATCAGCACGATCAAACAAACGTACGACCTGATCCCGAACGCGCTGGCCGGCGACGAGCTGACGCTCTACGCGACCGGCGACGTCATCGCCGGCGTCGATCTGTCGCTGTTGAAGCAAGAAGACATTCGGCGCGAGCCCGACGGCACGATCGTCGTCCGCCTGCCCGAGGCGCAGATTCTCGTATCGCGAATCGACAACCGCACCACGCGCGTCACCGGCCGCCGCACCGGCGTCTTCCGCCGCGCCGACGTAGGCATGGAAGGCCGCGCCCGCCAATACGCCGAACAAAATATCCGCAACGAAGCGGTCCATCGAGGCATCCTCCCGCTCGCACAACAAAACGCCGAAGCGAGGATCGCCGGATTGCTGCACACGCTCGGAGCGGCGAAGGTGCGGTTCGTGGATGCGAATCGCAATCCCGTCACGCAGTAAACGACCATCCTAAATGCCAAGCATGCTTGACATGCTCCTGGAGTCTTCGTATCATCGTCATGGAAAGCATGCTTGCCATGGCACCGACGGTTCAAAACAGGGTCAAAGAGCTCCGCACGGAACGCGGATGGACACAGCAGGAGCTCGCTGACGCCGTCGGAGTGTCGCGGCAGAGCATCAATTCGATCGAACGTCAACGCTACGAGCCGAGCCTCTCGCTCGCGCTGATGTTCGCGCGCGTGTTTGGCCACACGACGGACGAAATCTTCAAACTGGAGAAAACGAAATGAAGCTGCCGGTCCTCGGCTGGACAATCGATGAGCGCTTCCTCACGCACCGCCTCCGCTCCACGAGCATCGGCGGCCTCGCCGCAACGTTGCTCGCCGCGATCCTTTTTTTCTACAACCTCTTTCATCACGACGTCATCCGCTGGGATCTCTTCTCGATCGTCGCGACCGCCGCCGTGGTGAAGATCGCAGTACTGATCTGGTATCGATTCAACGACTGAAACCGAGACCCAAAATGAGCCTTCTCAATGCAAAAACCAGCACTCTCTTTTGTTGCGGCCTGGCCGCACTGGCCATGCGCGGAACGCTGCAACTCCTGCTCGACCGCACCGGCCACTCCAACAACACCATCGACTTCCTCCTCGGCGTCATCTTCGGCATCGGCATCGGACTCCTGATACTCGTCGCCTGGCAAAGCGGCCGAAAAGGACGGGGGCAATCGAACGGCGCGAGCGCGAGGTGAATGAACCGCTGCTGCCTTTTATCGCCCGAAAATCACGAACGCGGTCCCGCAAAAGGCAACCGCAGCGGCAAGCAAAGCGACCGCGGACGCTAAGGGATTCGCGCTGTGAGCGCTGACCGCGAGGACCAGCGCGCCCAAGCCAGTGACTAACGCTCCGAGAACTGCCAGACGACCAACGGAGGCGATATTCGGAGCCTAGCTCATTCCAGCGGTATTTTATCCCATAATAACGCCACAGAGACGGTTTCACGCGGAGACGCAGAGAGCGTCAAAACACCTCTGCGTCCTCCGCGTCTCCGCGTGAAACCTTCTCCTGCCTTAACTCGCCACGATGACGCTGCAACACGTCAGCGCGCCTTCTGCTTTCGCCAGTTCCGAGGCATCTACGAGACGCACACTCACGCCCACATTGCGAAGACGTTGCGCGGTTCGGGGAAACGCCGTCGCGCAGAGGACGACGTCGCCAACGCGGAGCACATTCGCGGCGGGGGGCTCGGACGGATCGACGGTAATCACCCGCGTTCCGTCGAATATTGACGCATCGACCCACTCCGGATTAATGATCACGCCATCATCGGAGAACGCAGTCACCGCCGACTTGAGATGCAGGCATCCTCGGGGCGTGATGGCTTTCACGGAATAGCCAAAAGAATTCAGGGCAGCCGACAACTGCCGGAATCCTTCCGCGTTCGTCCTCGTGGACTGACCGACGAACACTCTCCTCCCGATGCGCAGCACGTCGCCGCCGTCGAGAATTGCTGGCGATTCCAGGAAAACAAGATCGCGGTAGTTGCGCAGTGCGGCGGCCACGGATGCCGTCTCCGGCCGTCGTGACTCGGCGCCCGGACGCGTGATGACCGCGACTTCATCGAGGACGATCGCCGTGTCTTCGACGAAGACGGAATCGGGAAGGTCGTCTGCGGCGGGCAAGCGCTCGATCCGGCATCCGGCCTCGGATAGCGCGGTTTCGTACTCCTGATGCTGTCTCCTCACGATATCCACATCGATCGGGTTGCGATTGAGGTGCGTCAGTTCGCAGCGGTTGATCGACCGCGGGACGGCACGGGTTAGCGCGATGAGCATTCAGTCATTCTAGGAGTTTGCGCGGCAGAAACTGCGAAACCGTCTTCGCGAAACCTCGACGGATTTTCGACCCGACAGCACCCGGGCGGGACGCCCGAGTGCCCTCGGTCGAGACGACCGCACTCCTCACGCCAACACCGTTTTCGCGATTCGGATGGCCAGCTTCAGCGCGGCGGATTTGCTCATCGTTTCCTCGTACTCGCGGGCGGGGTCGGAGTCGTAGACGATGCCGGCGCCGGCTTGCACCGAGGCGGTGCCGTTGGCGAGCACGATCGTGCGGATGGTGATGCAACTGTCCATGTTGCCGCTGAATCCAAAGTATGCGACGGCGCCGCCGTACGGTCCGCGGCGCGTGGTTTCGTGCGCGTCGATGAGCTGCATGGCCCGGATCTTCGGCGCGCCGGTGAGCGTGCCGGCGGGAAAGGTGGCCCGCAGGACGTCCATGTTGGTCATGCCCTTGCGCAGCAGGCCCTCGACGTTGCTCACGATGTGCATC
>DATAMS010000117.1:0-11054 GCA_036260495.1 Thermoanaerobaculia bacterium | reverse complement strand
CCTTGTCGGTCGTGACGAGGGTCGGCTTCTCGCGCTTTTTCGACATTGCCCCGGCGACGGCGGCGATGGCGATGACGAGAATGATCCCGGCGATCCAGTAGAGCTTCTTGCGCGAGCGTTTCGGCTTCGGCTTGTTGATTGACGATAGGACAGCGCTCATGTGAGTTTCAACTCCAGACGGGCATCAGCCCTGGTGATTGGACTGCGTGATGTCAACGGATTCGCGACGGGAAAGTTGCAGACCTGGACCGTTTTTTGGCCAACAGCCCGGAGTTCCGGCCTATTCTGAGGAGGTCCGTCAGATTTGCCCGTTTTCGCGGACGCACCGTCCTCGATCGGGGAGCCGCGTTCCAGTCGTCGCGGCGAGCTTCTCTCACGGAGTCGAGAGTGCCGGCTGGCTCAGGCGTCGCATAGCTCAGGTCAGCTTTGCAACCTTTCTAAGGGAGAAACCCATGAAGAAACACATCATTCACGCAGTCGCCGCGCTCTTTCTCGTGATCGTGGCCGCCCCGCTTTTCGCGGTACAACGGAATGTCGTCGACGAGGTCATCCGCATGACTCGGGCCGGTGTCGCTGAGGACGCCATGCTCGATTATGTCGACAAAACTGACATTCGCATCGCTGTCACCGGCGACGACGTCATCGCCATGACGGAAGCAAACGTGCCGAAAGCGGTCATCAAGGAAGTGGTCGACAGCTCCGGGCGGAATAAGAGCTACCGCGACCGCGGCTACGTTTCGCCGCGCGTGGTCGTCGCGCCGTCCTACTACGATCCTTACTATTACTACGATCCGTTCTACTACCGCCCCAGCCTCTACCTCGGCTTCGGCTTCGGCGGGTTCTACGGCGGCGGATTCCGCGGAGGCCACTTCGGCGGCCACGGCGGCGGGCATCATCGCTAAGAAATAGCCTCGTTCCCAATTCTCAGATCTTCGATGAAAGCCCGGGCCTCGTGCCCGGGCTTTTTTTTTGGCGACTGGTGAAGCGATCACGGAGCGACCGAGCGAGGAGTTGCGCAAATCTTCCCGTGATCGAGGTCATGAGGTTGGACGCCCGGCCCCTCATCCGGCCTTCGGCCACCTTCTCCCCATCAAAAAGCGATGGGGAGAAGGGGCTCGATTGTGGGGGTTAGCGGAGAGGGACAGTTGAGTTTTGAATTGGATCTCGTTACTGAACTTCGCATTCCCCTCACCTCGACCTCCCATCGAGCGCCTTCTCCCCCACGCTTTTTGTGGGGGAGAAGGTGCCGAAGGCGGATGAGGGGGCGACGATGTAGCCAGGAATTGCTGTTCGAAGACCGGCCACGCACCGGCGTTTATCACAACCGCGAAGCGCGCCGCGAAGAAGTCATCACGACGCCCGAGGCACTTCGCTGCGCGACTCGATCACTTCGGCAGGGACAACCATGTTCCCTCGGCGGCGACGCACCGAAAGCGACGTTGCCAGTCCAACGAGAGTGATGACGGCGATGCTGGCGGCCCACGGTGTCACGGCGGCGTGGGTTGGCTCGAGGGTGATGTCGAGGCGGTCGCGCATTTCGTTCAGCGCGGCCAGGTGATCGGGTACCTTCGCGACTGGCAGCGCATCGTTTGTCGAGCGGAGGGTCGTGGTCACGATGAGATCGTGGCCGCGAGTGACGTGCTGTTCGTAGTGAAGCGCGGAGCTGCTGACGACGATGTCGTGCTCCTGGATTTTGGGGCTTGCGCCGCCGCGGAGGATCAGGCGCTCGGTGACGTCGAGCGGGTATTCGATCGCCAGCGGGTTGGATCGGACGAGGGTCGTGGGACGGTCGAGATGCTTTTCTACGGCGCGCGGATAGTACGTCCACGATCCGGTTTTCCAGAGATCGCGAATCGTGTAGCGCTCGCGCAGGACGATGACGTTGCGGAGACGGTCGTCGTCGATGGATGGGGCGCCGAGTGCTTCGATGTGCGGGTGGTCGGCGGCGTAGCGATTGAGATGATCTTTGGCCACGTCGGCGAGCGATTCCGAGGCGAGCTTGGAGCGAAGCTCGTCGGCGTCGCGGGCTGTGTATGTCGAGGTCACTGCGAGGACGTGCGATGGATTCGGGGCGTGGCCCGATGCGTCCGCGGGTGCGATCACTTCCTCCACGGCGATGGTTCCGTGCGTGCGAATGACGATCGGTGTCAGTCCGGTCGAATCGGCTCGCACGATGAACGCGCGCTCGTCGCTCGGTGTGTCGATCGTCGACAGCGTGCCGCCTTGATCGGAGAGTGTGCCGTCGATCCAATAGATCTTGCCGCCGTCGGCAACCTCCGTGATCACGTGATCGAAGAGAAATGGCGAGGGCAGGTAGTCGTCGAGCCGCTGCCGAAGCTTCGTATTGACGAGCGCCGGCCAGGCCTGAACGCCGAGCTGGCGAAGGAGCGCCGCGAGCAGCAGCGCTTTGTCTTTGCAGTCGCCGTAGCGTTGCGCGAGGACGACGGAAGGTTGCCGCGGTTCGTGCGAGCCACGGCCCATCTCGATGCCGAGGTAACGAATGTCGTCCTGAACGAAACGGATGGCGGCGGTGATGCGGCCGTCGCGATCGGGATGCGCGGCTTCGATCTCGTTCGCGAGCGAAACGATTGCGGCGTGCGACGTCGCATCAACGCGGAAAAGCGCATCGGCCCACTTCGCCACTTCGCTCCACGATCCGTACTCGGACACCTGCAATGTTTCAAAGGCGTCGTACCAATCCGGCGTCGAATCTTCGGTGTCCGTCGCCGGGACATCGCGCCGCTGCCAAACGTAGATGTCGGTTCCTCCGCGATGCTCGACGGTGGCCGGTTTGCTCAAGTGCAGCGGACGCGACGCGGGCCAGATCAGACGATGACGGATGAGCCGCGTCGGGACGGTGGCGCTGAAATCGAATTCGCCTGCGTAGCGCCCGCCGAGGAGGGGGTTCGAGCCCTCGAGGGACCAGGAGTAATCGATGACATCGCCGGCGCGAACGTCTTTTAGGAAGAGCAGCGCGGTGAGCTGGCCGTCGTAAATGCGGTCATCCGATTCCGACTCTTTCTCGATGATGCGCACGTCTTCGCGGGTCAGCTCGTCAATGCGTTTGCCGTCGCGGATCAAGACGACGTCGTGGATGACGAGACGCTCGTAGGATGGATCGAAGTCGATACTGATCTCCGACGCGTTCTGCACGCCGGCGGAGGTGAGCACCTTGCGGACATCGCGAAAGTATTCGTCGACATTGGCGCCAAGGACGCGGACCTGATGGTCTTCGAGCAGGCCGTCGATGCCGGAGCGGACAATGCGCTGCGGGGCGTGAAGATCGGGATGGAGCACATCGGCCCACGCCGGCGCTGGACGTACATCGAACTGGCCGGCGTCGTCGGCGCGGACGGCTGTGCGCGCAAACGCGAACGGCGCCAGTCCGGCGATCAGGAACGAGAGGACGATCGTGCGCAAGTGATCAGCGTGAACGCTGCCGCGCGCGATTGGATTTCGCCGCCCACGAACAAATCGGGCATTTTGTTTGATCGTGATTGCGAGCGGGACAGTACTCGCGGCCGAAGTAGATGATCTGCAAATGCCGCCGGCTCCATTCGTCGCGCGGGAAGACTTTCTTCAGGTCGCGCTCGGTTTGCTCGACGTTTTTTCCATTCGAGAGTCCCCATCGCGCGGCGAGGCGGTGGATGTGCGTATCGACCGCGAAGGCAGGCTCGCCAAAAGCCTGCGACATGACGACGCTGGCGGTTTTGTGGCCAACGCCGGGGAGTTTTTCGAGCGCGTCGATGTCGCGCGGAACCTTGCCTCCATGCTCATCGACGAGCGTTTGCGCGAGCTTGCGAATGTTGCGCGCTTTGCCGGGAGCGAGCCCGCAACTTCGTATCAACGCCAGGATCTCCGCCTCGCTCATCGCCGCGAGTTTTTCCGGAGTGGAAGCCTTCGCGAAAAGCGCGGGCGTGACTTTGTTGACCTGCACGTCGGTGGTCTGCGCGGAGAGAACGACGGCGACGAGAAGCGTGAAGGGATCGGCGTGCTCGAGCGGGATGGGCGGCTCGGGATAGAGATCGTCGAGGATCGTGCCGATGCGTTGTGCTTTTTCTTTTTTGGTCATTGTTAAGAAGCATCACCACGGAGACACAGAGAGCACAGAGATCATCTCTTTGTCCTCTGTGTCTCCGTGGTGATTGCTTTTAGATCATGCCAGATCGAACAGCAGCACTTCGCCATCACCAACGACCGTCACCCGCGCCTCGGCTTCGATCGCGGCGCCGTCGCCGGCAGTGAGCGGCTTGTCATTCACGCTGACATTTCCTCGCGCAACCTGCACCCAGCCGTAACGGCCGGGACGAAAATCGTGCGTGATGGTCGCGCCGTCGCGAAGCGTCGTCGTGTAGAGATCAGCATCCTGATGAATCGTCACCGAGCCGTCGCGGCCATCGTGCGATGCGACGAGACGCAGACGCCCATCGCGCTCCGCTGCCGGAAACGCTTTTTGTTCGTAGCTGGGCGTGATGCCGTGACGCTCCGGAAGAATCCAGATCTGGAGCAAGTGCACGAGCGAATCCGACGCGTTCTTCTCGCTGTGCATCACACCGGTGCCGGCGCTCATGCGCTGCACTTCGCCGGGGCGGATCACCGAGCCATTGCCCATCGAATCCTGATGGCCGAGCTCTCCTTCGAGCACGTACGTGATGATCTCCATGTCGCGGTGGCCGTGCGTGCCGAAGCCGCGTCCCGCCTGCACGCGATCGTCGTTGATGACGCGCAGCGCGCGGAAGCCCATGAACGCGGGATCGTGATAATCGGCGAACGAAAACGTGTGGTACGTGTCGAGCCAGCCGTGGTCGAAGTGGCCGCGGTCGGCAGCCTTGCGAATCGTGATCATCGTCGTCTCCTCTGACACTCAAAACACGGGCGCATTCCCGGTGCGGGTGTCGGGTTTCGGGTTTCGGAGTGGACGTGGATGCGGGTTGCTGTCTTTGCTCCGACTCCCGACCCCCGACTCCCGCGCCATCTACTTCGTATGCATCTGATCGAGCGCGCTGCGAACCGCTGTGGCCAGCTTGATCGCGTCTCCCGTCGCCCAGAAGTGCATGAAGAAAAGGCGTGGCTGTTCTTCGAGCATGTGGCTGTGGATGGCAGTCACGCGAACGCCGCCCTTCTGCAACGCGCGAATCACCGGATTGACCTCGGAGGCGATCATCACGAAGTCGCCAGTGATGGCGGCGCGTCCTTCGCCGAGGGGCTGGAAATTGATGGCAGTGGCTGTGCCCATGGACGGCGGAATCTCCATCCCATGCTCGGTGATGCGCTCCGCTCGCGGGACGCTGAATTGATCGACGCCACCATTCGCTTTTCCGGGATGGCCGATCATGCGGTCGAGATCGGCGATCGGAAGATCCAACGGCGCCGTTGACGGAGGAGACGCCGGTCCCATCGGCGTCGCAGTCAGCGCCAGCGCTGCGTGAAGCGTGCGCGCCAGCGCGACCGCGTCACCATGCCCGCTGAAGTGCATGTACATGACGCGCGGCGTTTCCTCGATCAGATGATTGTGCAGCGCGGACTGCTCGATCCCGCCTTTCTGCAATTCCGCAATCACCGGATTCACCTCGCCAGGCAACAGCACCAGATCGCCCATCGTCATGGCCTTGCCGCCGCTCTCTTTGAACGCGATCCAGGAGCCGAGGGCGAGCGCGGGCTTGATCGAGACGCCGTCGAGCGTAACCGCGAGATCGCTACGCGGAAACCCGACCTTGTAAACATCGCCCGGCTGGACGGAACCGGCGCGCCCGAGGGCGTCGGCAACGGGAGTCCAATCGAAGGGTTTGGGCGCGGCGTTGATGAGAAGAACGGTTGACGCGAGAAGAACGATCGAACGGAACATTCGCACCTCCGGTCGCACATTCCATCACATCGCGCCGCCCGCGTTCGGCTGATCCGTTCGACTCGTGTTACAACAACCGCTCGATGTCCGACGAACACCCGCGCCACATTCCGAGCGAACGAACAGGCCGGCATGTCTGCGTCCGGTGTCTCGGGACGGTCGAGCTCGAGGAGTATCTGCGCAACGATCATCTCTGCGACGATTGCGCGGCGGACGGCGACTATCCGCTGGCATCGACGCCCGAGCCGCGGAAGACGAATGATGAGGGATGAGAAATCCTTTGGCCGCGTCGCCGTCATCCACGACTGGCTGACCGGCATGCGCGGCGGCGAGAACGTCCTCGAAGCCATTCTCGATCTTTTTCCGGACGCGGAACTCTTTACCCTTTTTCATTTTCCGGGAACGGTCTCTGCGGCGATCGAAAAGCACACGATCCACACCTCGCGGCTGCAGACACTGGCATCGCGCGTCAGCGATTACCGCACGCTGCTTCCGCTTTTTCCGCGTGCCGTGCGTCAGTGGGATCTATCGAATTTCGATCTCATCATCAGCTCCAGCCACGCCGTCGCCAAGGGTGTGGACAGCCGCGGCAAGCCGCATCTCTGCTACTGCCACACGCCGATGCGTTACATCTGGGACCGTTTCGACGACTACTTTCCGCGCGGCGTGAAGCGGCTTCTGGCGCGTCCGCTGGCGGCACGATTGCGGCGATGGGATGTGGCCAACTCAAAGCACGTCACCCGATTCGTCGCCAACTCCAATTTCGTTCGCGAGCGGATTCGCGAGTACTACGGCCGCGACGCCGCCGTCGTGCATCCATTCGTCGATGACGCGTTTCTCGCTGCTCCGTTGGGCGAAACGCGCGACGATTTTCATGTCGTCCTTTCCGCGCTCGTTCCTTACAAGCGCGTCGAGCTTGCGATCGAGGCAGCCGAAGCGAGCGGAAGACGCCTCGTCGTCATCGGCGGCGGTCCGCTGCTCCCGAAGCTTCGCCGGCGTAGCGGACCCAACGTTCAACTCCTCGGGCCCGTATCGAGAGAGGTGATCATCGACCACCTCGGGCGTGCCCAGAGCCTCATCCTTCCCGGTGTCGAAGACTTCGGCATCACTCCATTGGAAGCGATGGCCGTGGGCACGCCGGTCGTCGCCCTTGGCACTGGCGGCGTGCGCGACTCCGTGATCCCCGGAACGACCGGGATTTTTTTCGACACCGCCTCGGTAGAGTCGCTGCGAGGAGCGCTGAGCGAAGTCGAGCGCCGCGACTGGGACCGCGCGGCCATTCGCGCGCACGCAGCGACGTTCTCGCGCGAACGGTTTCAGCGTGAGATGCTGGCCGAGTTGAACGCGGTTGTCGGGAGTCGGGAGCCGGAGCCAGCGCGAAGTTTGCTCTCCGACCCCCGACCCCCGACGCCCGACCCCCGGAACGAACAGTGATCGAGAAGAAACACCGGACGCTTTCGTCGATCTATCTGATCAACGACGCACTGGCGTCGAACCTGGCCATGCTCTTTGCGTGGTTTCTTCGCTTCAGCGTGCGAGTCATTCCGGTCACGAAGGGGCAGCAGGACGTGGAGACCTATCTCCAGCTTCTGCCGATTGTGACGATCGTTTTTCCGCTCGCCTTCGCCGTGCAGGGGCTGTATCGAATCCGTCCGGCGCGATCGAAAACCGAAGAGTGGCTCTCGGTTGCCATCGGCTCGATCGTGGCCACAGTCGTTTTCTCCGGCGTGCTGCTTTGGGTGCGGCCGGGAAGGCCGGACATTCTGTACTCGCGAGCCACGCTGCTAATCTTTTTGGTCTGCGCGATCGTGCTCGTGACGTTCGGCCGCAGCATCGTGCGGGCGGTGGTCGAGCGCGGCTATCGAACGGGCAAGCGGCTCGATCGCGTGCTCATCGCCGGCAGCGGCGAGCTGGCGCGCGCCGTCGTGGAGCGCGTGAACGGACATCGCGAGCTTGGCTTCACACTCGTCGGCTACCTTCGCAACGGCGAGCAGTCCTCGCTGGAAAGTCTCGAATGCCTCGGCACGATCGATGACGCCGAGCGCGTGATCGCGGAACGAAAGATCGATCACGTTTTCGTCGCGCTGCCGCACGCGTCGTCGCAAGCGATGATGGCGCTGCTGGATCGATTGGTCAGGAGCGTAGTGGCGATTCACGTCGTACCGGACCTCCTCCAGTTCATGGTCCTCCGCTCGCGCGTCGAAGACCTTGACGGACTGCCGACGATCAACCTCTCCGAAACGCCGCTCGAAGGCTGGAGCCGTTTTCTGAAACGCGGCTTCGATCTGGTTGTCGCGCTCGCAGCCTTCATCGTCTTCTCGCCGGTGATGTTGCTCACGGCCATCATCATCAAGCTGGAAGATCGCGGGCCGGTGTTTTATCGCCAGGAGCGCATGGGACTCGACGGCAAGCCGTTCGACATTTTCAAGTTCCGCTCGATGCGTGTCGGCGCCGAAAACGAGAGCGGCGCGAAGTGGGCGGAGAAAGACGATCCGCGCCGCACGCGCGTTGGCCGCTTCATCCGCAAGACGTCGATCGACGAGTTGCCTCAGCTCTTGAACGTGTTACTTGGCGACATGAGCGTCGTCGGCCCGCGTCCGGAGCGGCCGCAATTCGTCGAACAGTTTCGCGCCGAGTTTCCGCACTACATGCTCCGCCACAAAGTGCGCGCCGGCATGACCGGATGGGCGCAGGTTCACGGATGGCGCGGCAACACCTCGATCCGCATCCGCATCGAGCACGACCTCTACTACATCGAAAACTGGTCGCTGATGCTCGACCTGAAGATCCTCTTCATGACGCTCGTGCATGGGTTACGTCATGAGAATGCGTATTGATGTGAGTGGACTCGTTGGCTTACCGCGTTTCTCACACTATCAGCGACTCCCTTGGATCGAGCGCCTTCTCCCCTCGCGCTTTTTGCGGGGGGAGAAGGTGGCGGAGCCGGATGAGGGGGGCATTGCAAGATCGGACACACGTTCGTTGTGAGCGTGACCAATTGAAAGCCCAGCGTTTTTGCAACGTTGACGCGACAGCCAAACGCCCCCTCATCCGCCTTCGGCACCTTCTCCCCCACTGAAAAGCGTGGGGGAGAAGGCGCTCGATGGGAGAGCTGGGATAAGAGTGTGAGAAATGCCAGTTAGTTTTTAGTTGGCTTAGCCTTCCACACCCGGCCCCGACACCCGGCACCTTTTGTGAAAGCTCCGCCTTGCATATGTCTCGCTCAGTGCCGTGGAGACCGATCGCGATCGTCACGACCACGACTTCGATCCTTCTCCTGCTGCTACTTCTGCCTGCCTGCTGTTGCGTGAAAGGACCGCTCACGCCGGTCAGCGGGCCGCCGAAAATCGACACTCCGCTGATCGGAACGCAGCCGATGCCAACGCCGTCCGAGGCGGCAGCGAAGGCGCCGACGCAGACGATGATGCGCAACGTCTGGTTTCACATCGATCAGGATTCGTATCTCGATATTCATTCGCTGCGCGGCGAGATGGTGTCGAAGACTCCGGGCACACCACTGAACTTCGACAACAAGCTCGAAGTCATCCTGAAAGTCGACACCGGAACCATCGGGATGCGCGGCCCCAGTCTCGACGTGCTGATGAACCGCTACATCTTCGGCTACCCGAATGCGCCGTTGCGCGATCTGCACATCGAAATGGCTGGCAAGCAGTTGAAGCAGAGCGGCATCATTCACAAGATCGTCGACATCCCGTTCACGATGCTGGCCGACGTCTCGGTGTCGAACGGCCTCATTCGCATTCATCCGACGAAGATCGACATCTGCAAGATCAACGGAATCGGCTTGCTGAAGGCCGTCGGCATGACGCTGCAGAAAATGTTGAAGATGCCGGAGGAGCGCGGGATCAAAGCGCAGGGAAACGATCTGCTGCTCGATCCGCAGCGCGCGTTGCCGCCGCCGCAGGTCGAGTTGCATCTCGTCGCCGTGCGCGTCGAAGGCGATGAGTTGATCCAGGTCTTCGACGCCGGCCGTCACTTGCCCGAGCTGACGTTGCCGCATCCCGAGGAGAAGAACACGATGTACTACCGCGGCGGCACGTTGCGGATGGGCAAGTTGCTGATGGTCGATGCCGACATGCAGGTCGCCGATTCCGATCCGAGCGATCCGTTCGATTTCGATATCGATCATTACAACGACCAGCTCGTGGCCGGCTTCGTGCGCAATCAGCCGGATTACGGTCTCCTCGTCTTCATGCGCGATCACTCCGACGTCGGCAAACCTGCGCGGCCCGGCGAACGGATGCCTTGAAACAAAAAAGGACGGCTCGCCGGCCGTCCTTCCAGGGTTGTCTGTGCGAAACGTTACTGGCCTTCGACTGTGACGTTGGCTGCCTGCAGCCCCTTCGGACCCTGCACCATGTCGAACTCCACCTGCGCGCCCTCGGCGAGCGAACGGAAGCCCTTCGACTGGATCGCAGAAAAGTGCACGAAAACGTCCTCGCCGCTGGCCGAGGTGATGAAGCCAAAGCCCTTCGCATCGTTGAACCACTTGACCGTACCGGTGCTACGCATTCTGAAAATCTCCTCTGGTTTGGTTTCTTCTTTGTCAAACGCAGCCCTTGCCGCGCCAGGTTCGGACAAACATTTGGTTGGGGATGCCTATTTCCATCCGGGACGTGGTGGTTCATCTGCGTCATCTGCGGACAAAGGCTTTATCCGCAGATTGCGTTCGCAGATGAAGCGAACGCTACTTCACCACCTTCACGTCCCCGAACGGCGCGATCTGATCCTTGATCGCTTTGTAATCGCCGACGACGACGATCGCTCCGCGGTAGGTATCGAAGTATCGCGCCGCGCTGCGCTGCACCTCGGCAGGCGTGAGCGCTGTGATCTTGTCGCGGAACGTCTGCAGGAAATCGTGCGAAAGCTCGTCGATGTAGATGGAGGTGATGCGTCCGGCAAGGGTTGCTTGCGACTCCAGCTCGAGCTCCATCCCGCCGATGCTGTACGTTTTCGCCGACTCCAGCTCCTCGGAGGTCACAGCCTCGACGCGCATGCGGTCGAGCTCGTACAGCATCTCCAGGATCGTCGGTCCGGTCACTTCGTTGCGCACCGAGGCACCGGCTTCGAAACTGCCAGCAGCGCGGCGAAGATTGGCGGTGCTGTAGGGCGAGTACGTGTAGCCTTTTCCCTCGCGGATATTGCGCGTGAGTCTTGAATAAAATGACCCGCCGTAAATCATGTTCGT
>DATAMS010000141.1:0-10538 GCA_036260495.1 Thermoanaerobaculia bacterium | reverse complement strand
ATCGCCTCAACGGATCCAATGGAAATCGATGTTCGTCCGATGATCGCGGCGATCGTTGACGATACGTTGTACGGAAAGCCGCGAGGCCGCATCGCATCGCGCTTCCACACGACGCTCGCTGAGATCATTGCCGATGTTTGTGGACGCATTCGCCGGCGCGACGGCATCAACCGCGTCTGCCTGAGCGGCGGAACGTTCCAGAATTTCGTCTTGCTGGAGCGAACCGCGAATTTGCTGCGCAAATCAGGATTCGACCTGTTTCTCCACTCCCGCGTCCCAACAAACGACGGAGGAATTTCACTCGGACAAGCAGTAATCGCGAACCAATGGACAAAGGCAATTGACAATGGACAATGGACAAATGACAACGAGGAACGTCCCCAATTGACGGTGAAAGGACGATGGCGGCGCTGACAATTCACTTAATGGAAAGAAGTTCATTGTCAATTGTCCATTATCAATTGTCAATTACGAAAGAACCGCCCCGCTACAAGGAGAAGGAATGTGTCTTGCCATCCCCGGCAAAGTTGTCGAGTGCTTTGAGAAGCAGGATTTGAAGATGGCGCGCGTGCAGTTTGGCGGAATCGTTCGCGAGGCGTGTCTCGATTACGTGCCGGACGCGCGGGTGGGCGATTACGTTCTAGTGCATGTCGGCTTTGCGCTCAGTCGTGTCGATGAAGAGGAGGCCTTGCGCACCTACGCGCTTCTTGAGGAGCTCGATCAATTGCAGGAGCTGGAAGCGGGTTATCCCGAGGAGGCGGCGTCATGAGGTTCGTGGACGAGTATCGGGATGGGCGGCTTGCGCGCGCCATCGTCCGCGACATCGAGCGGATGCAGACCAGGCCGTGGGTGATCATGGAAGTCTGCGGCGGGCAGACGCACTCGATCGTCAAACACGGAATCGATCACCTGCTGCCGCCGGGCATTGAGCTCGTGCACGGTCCGGGATGTCCGGTCTGCGTCACGTCGCTGGAGATGATCGACAAGGCCCACGCCATCGCCGCGCGGCCTGATGTGATCTTCTGTTCCTTTGGCGACATGTTGCGCGTTCCGGGCTCGCGCGCCGACCTCTTCACGCTCAAGTCGGAGGGGGCAGACGTGCGCATCGTTTATTCACCGCTCGACTGTCTCGGCATCGCAAAGGCCAATCCCGATAAGAAGGTCGTCTTCTTCGCCATCGGTTTCGAGACCACGGCTCCCGCCAACGCCATGCTGGTTTGGCGCGCGCACAAGGAAGGCGTCAAGAACGTTTCCGTCCTCGTCTCGCACGTGCTCGTTCCGCCGTCGATCGCTGCGATCCTCCAATCGCCGCAAAACCGCGTGCAGGGATTTCTTGGGCCCGGTCACGTCTGTACTGTGATGGGGTATCGCGAGTACGAAGCGCTCAGCGCGCGCTTCCGCGTTCCGATCGTCGTCACCGGTTTCGAGCCGCTCGACATTCTCGAAGGTGTGCGTATGACCGTGCGCCAGCTCGAAGACGGCCGTAGCGAGGTCGAGAATCAATACGCCCGCGTGCTCGATCGCGAAGGCAACGCCGCCGCGCGCGACGTCATCTTCCGCGTCTTCGAGATCTGCGACCGCAAGTGGCGCGGCGTCGGCTCGATTCCGAAAAGCGGCTACAAACTGCGGCACGAGCTGCGCGATCACGACGCCGAGCGGCTGTTCCAGGTCAGCGAGATCGACACGCAGGAGCCGGCCATCTGCATCAGCGGCCAGATTCTGAAGGGAATCCGCAAGCCGCACGATTGTCCGGCATTCGGAACGCTCTGCACGCCGCGCACACCGCTCGGCGCGACGATGGTCTCGTCGGAAGGGGCATGCGCCGCCTATTACGCATACGGACGGCATTTGCAGAAACAACCGCCGCAGGTTTTGCACCCGGTCGAGACGCAGGTGTGAAGTCGACGATGACCACCACGATTACAGAAACCTCCTGGCGCGCCAGCGTAATGCGCAAGTGCGGCGAGTCGGTCGACGTCAAACAGAAGTTCCTGGACAACTACGCGGACACGATCGGCGAGCTCTGTCAGATCATGGCCGCCCGTTTCCAGGCCGGTCACCGGCTGCTCGTCATGGGCAACGGCGGGAGCGCCTGCGACGCCCAGCACGTCGCGCTGGAGTTCAACCATCCCATCATTGAGAAACGGCGCGCGCTTCCGGTCATCGATCTCGTCAGCGGCACGCCTCTCGTGACCGCGATCTCCAATGACGAAGATTTTGCGCGCGTCTTTGTCGATCAAATCAAGCTGTGGGGTCAGCCCGGCGACATGGCCCTGGCAATTTCCACCAGCGGTCAGTCGCCGAATCTCATTTACGCGATGGCGGCGGCGAAAGAGAAAGGGCTGCTGACGATTGCGTTTTCCGGCAAGGACGGAGGCAGGCTTTCTGAGGTGGCGGAGTACTGCTTTACGGTACCGAGCTACAGCATTCATCGCATTCAGGAGTCCCACGTCGCGCTGCTGCACATTCTCTGGGATCTCACCCACGTCGCAATGGGGGAGGAGGACGTCATCTGATGGGCGAGCAAATCATCGACGCCACGCTGTTGGGAGCCTGTCCCGTCCCATTGACGCGTCACGACCGGATCGTGCTCGGGCATGGCAGCGGCGGAAAGCTCAGCGCCGAGCTGATCGAGACAATGTTCCTGCCCGCGTTCCGCAATGAGTATCTCGACCGGCTCGATGATCAGGCAGTATTCGACGTCAACGGTTCGCGCCTGGCGTTTACGACGGATTCCTTTGTCGTGACGCCGATTTTCTTTCCCGGCGGTGATATCGGCCGGCTGGCGGTCAATGGCACAGTGAACGATCTGGCCATGAGCGGAGCGCGGCCGCTCTATCTGTCGGTTGCCTTCATCCTCGAGGAAGGACTGCTGATGGGGGAGTTGCAGCGAATCGTCGAATCGATGCGGCAAGCGGCGGCCGAGGCGAGGGTGCTACTCGTGACCGGGGATACGAAAGTCGTCAATCGGGGGAAAGGCGACAAGATTTTCATTAACACCGCTGGGGTCGGTCTCATTGAACGGCCGGTGAATATTTCTGCGAGCGGCGCGAAGGCCGGCGACAAGGTCATCGTCAGCGGCTATGTCGGCGATCATGGAATGGCAATTCTGTCGCAACGGGAAAATCTTACCTTCGAGAGCGACATCGAAAGCGATACGGCGCCGCTTTACGATCTTGTCGAAGGAATGCTCGAGGTTGGCGGCATTCATTGCCTCCGGGATCCGACGCGCGGCGGCGTGGCCACGACGCTCAACGAGATCGCCCAGCGCAGCAAGGTAAGCATTGAGATCGATGAGTCTGCCATTCCGGTGCGCGAGAGCGTGCGCGGCGCCTGCGAGATTCTCGGCCTCGATCCCTTATATGTCGCCAATGAAGGGAAGCTCGTGGCCATCGTTGACCCCGTCAAGGCGGACGCCATTGTTGCCAAAATGCGGACGATGAAACATGGCGCGGATGCGCAAGTCATTGGAACAGTAGTTGCTTCGCCACTGACCCTGGTATTTCTTAAGACAGACATAGGGGGAACGCGCGTAGTGGACTTGCTCTGGAACGAACAACTGCCGCGTATCTGCTGAGAGAAGACCGCCAGGAACCGACACTTGATCTCGCTTCGTTTTTCGAAGCACAGCTCTTTGAGTCATTACAACCTCTCTCCTCGTTAACCCTCTGACCCTGGAGGAAAACCCCATGTCGAAAGTCGTTGCCATGCAGAGCAACCGGCCGCCGGCGGTTTCCGACATCCACATTCTCTGGATGACCGCAGGACTCGGCTGTGACGGCGACACCGTATCGATCACCGCCGCCGAGCAGCCAAGCATCGAAGACGTTCTCTTTGGCGCCATTCCCGGTCTCCCGAAAGTGCATCTTCACAATCCGGTGGTCGCCTTCGAGACCGGCTCCGACTTCATGCAGCATTTCTATGATGCGGAGAAGGGAAAGCTCGATCCGTTCGTCCTCGTCGTCGAAGGCTCCATCCCCAACGAGAAAGTCCATAAGGATCCGGCCGGCTACTGGGCAGCGCAGGGAACGGACCCTGCGACCGGCCAGCCGATCAAGACCACCGACTGGATCGACCGCCTCGCGCCGAAAGCGCTGGCCGTTGTCGGCGCCGGTACGTGCGCCACATACGGAGGCATTCACGCAATGGCCGGGAATCCCACCGGCTGCATGGGTCTCGCCGACTACCTCGGCTGGAACTGGAAGTCGAAAGCCGGACTCCCCGTCATCAATGTCCCGGGCTGTCCTGTCCAGCCGGACAACTTCATGGAAACGCTGCTCTACCTTCTTTATCAAGCCGCCGGACTGGCGCCGGTGATTCCGCTCGACGATCAGCTCCGTCCGACGTGGCTGTTCGGAAAGACCGTTCACGAAGGATGCGACCGCGGCTCGTATTACGAGCAGGGCGACTTTGCTCCGGAATATGGATCGTCGCGCTGCCTCGTGAAACTCGGATGCTGGGGGCCGGTCGTCAATTGCAATGTTACCAAGCGCGGATGGATGCGCGGCATCGGCGGTTGTCCGAACGTCGGAGGCATTTGCATCGGCTGCACGATGCCGGGCTTCCCCGACAAATTCATGCCCTTCATGGACGAGCCGCCGGGCGCGCGCATCTCCGCGTTTGTCATTCCCATTTACGGAAGAATCATCAGAAAGCTTCGTGCGATCACGAATACCACCGTCAACAAAGAGCCGAAATGGCGTCATAAGGGAAGCCGGCTGACAACCGGCCACACTCCGCAGGCGTACTGAAAAAGGAGACGACCATGACGACTGTGACAGAGGTGAAGCGCGAACCGAAAACCGCCAAGCGCAACCTGGTGGAGATGAACTGGGATCCGATCACGCGCATTGTCGGCAGCCTCGGCATCTTCACGAAGATCGATTTCGCGAACCGGCAGGTGGCCGAGTGTTACAGCACCTCGTCCATCTTTCGCGGCTACAGCGTCTTCATGAAGGGGAAGGACCCGCGCGACGCGCATTTCATTACGAGCCGCATTTGCGGAATCTGCGGCGACAACCACGCAACCTGCGCTGTTTACGCGCAAAACATGGCTTTTGGCGTGAAGACTCCGCCGCTCGGCGAATGGATCATCAACCTCGGCGAAGCAGCCGAGTATATGTTCGATCACAACATCTTCCAGGACAACCTCGTCGGCGTCGATTACTGCGAGCAGATGGTCAAGGAGACCAATCCGGCCGTCTGGGACAAAGCGCAGCGAACGGCATCACCGAACGCGGACAAGCATGGCTACAAGACCATCGGCGACATCATGACGTCGCTCAATCTCTTCACCGGCTCGTTCTATCGCGAAGCATTGCAGATGAGCCGCATGACGCGCGAGATGTTCTGCCTCATGGAGGGGCGCCATGTGCATCCGTCAACGCTCTATCCGGGCGGCACCGGCACTGTGGCCACCATCCAGCTCTTCACCGACTACATCGTGCGGCTGATGAAGTACGTCGAGTTCATGAAGAAGGTCGTCCCAATGCACGACGACCTGTTCAACTTCTTCTACGAGGCCTTGCCCGGATACGAAAAAGTGGGATTGCGCCGCACATTGCTGGCCTGCTGGGGCTCTTTCAATGATCCCGATGTCGTCGATTACACCTATCGAAACATGGATCAGTGGGGGAAGGCGATGTACGTGACGCCCGGCATCGTCGTCGACGGTCAGGCTGTCACACACGATCTCGTCAAGATCAACCTCGGCATCCGCATTCTTCTCGGCTCCTCCTTCTATGACGATTGGGCCAAAGAAGAGACCTTCGTCAAATACGACCCGCTTGGCAATCCTGTCGACCAACGCCATCCGTGGAACCAGACCACAATTCCGAAACCACAGAAGCGCGACTTCAATGGCAATTACACGTGGGTCATGTCGCCGCGCTGGTATGACGAGCGGACGAAGGACTATCTCGCGCTCGAGACCGGCGGCGGACCAATTGCGCGGCTCTGGTCGACCGCGCTCGCCAACATGGTCAACATCGGCTATGTCAAAGCCACCGGCACCTCGGTGCAGATCAATCTACCCAAGACGGCCATGCTTCCCGAGGCACAGTTTGAATGGAAGATTCCGGCGTTTGGCGTGAATACGATCGAGCGCAATCGCGCCCGCACCTATTTCCAGGCCTATGCCGCCGCATGTGCGCTTTACTTTGCCGAGCGCGCGCTTGAAGACCTCAAAGCAGGCCGCACGAAAACGTGGGAAGAATTCAAAGTGCCGCAGGAGGCGATTGGCTGCGGATTCCACGAAGCGGTGCGCGGCGTCCTCTCGCATCACGTCGTCATCCGCGATGGGAAAATCGCCAACTACCACCCGTATCCGCCCACGCCCTGGAACGCCAATCCGCGCGACGTCTACGGCACGCCCGGTCCCTATGAAGACGCCGTGCAGAACACGCCGATTTTCGAGGAGAACGGGCCCGACAAATTCAAGGGCATCGACATCATGCGCACCGTGCGCAGCTTCGATCCCTGTTTGCCGTGCGGCGTTCACATGTACGTCGGCAACGGCAAGGTCATCGAAACGAAGCACTCGCCGATGTTTGGCGCGGCGGGAGCCTGAGATGCCCGAATCGGCACTGCAGCAGCGAACGAACGAGATCGAGTCGCTGGTCTCGAAGCTCGACACCCTCGGCGACGACGAAGCGCGCGCAACGTCGCTTGCACTGGTGCGGGCGCTGACCGATTTCTACGGCTCCGGCATCGAGCGCATTCTCGAGATCACCGCGGAGCGCACTGGCGTCGAGACGATCGATCATCTCTGTGAGGATCCGCTCGTCAGCTCGCTCCTGCTTCTGCACGGTTTGCATCCGCTCGACATGGCCACGCGTGTCGAGCAGGCCCTCGAGCGCGTTCGTCCCTACCTCGGATCGCACGGCGGCGGCGTCGAGCTCGCCGGCATCGACGGCAGCGTCGTTCGTCTGCGCATGAAAGGGACGTGTCAGGGATGTCCGTCGTCGACACGCACAATGAAGCTGGCCATCGAAGATGCCGTGTACGAAGCGGCCCCCGAGGTGACGGGCATCGTCGCGGAAGGACAGGAGTCAGATGCGAAGTTGAGCGTGAGGAGTGCGGAAGAGCAGATCCCGTGGGAGGAAGTCGGAGTCACCACGCTGGCCGACGGATTCTCAACCACGCTCGTCGTCGGCGGACGCTCCGTTGTTTTCTGCCGCCTCGGCGAGAGTCTTTACGCGTACGGAAGCGTCTGTGCGCGATGCGGTGCCGGGCTTGAAGACTCGACGCTCGAATCGGCGTCGCTCGTTTGCGCCGCGTGCAAGGAGCATTTCGAAATTGCCGGCGCGGGACGCGGACGCGGCGAGCCGGCAGTTCATCTCGAGCCATTTCCGCTGTTGATCGAAAACGGCCGCGCCATGGTTGCCGTCCACTGAATGACGTTGCGAGAAGGAGGAACTGATGGCCCAGCATAATGCGCCGTCCCACTCGATTACGGATCGCAAAGGCGAGGAAATCGCGTCGACCGATCACTCCGGACGCGATGGCGAGACTCGCAACCTGCGCGATGCCACCAGCATCAATCCCGACAAGCGGCGGCCGATCGCTCCGGGCATGCCGCTGTTGCCTCCGGCCTGATCATGCCCAGTCTCAACGGCGACACCCGCGCCCTCGGCGTCCTGCAACGCTTCGTCAAGCGCAAGAGCGACACGGAAGAGCGTTGCGAGCTTTGCAGCGCTCCCTTGCGCGGTGCGCATCAACATTTGTGGGAGATCACCAAACGGCAGGCCGTCTGTTCGTGCGATGCCTGCGCGATTCTCTTCAGCGATCAGAGCGGGCCGCGGTTCCGTCGCATCCCGCGCGACATCCGGTCGCTCGCAGCGTTCGCGTTGAGCGACGAGCAGTGGCCCTCGCTCAACATCCCTGTCGATGTCGCCTTCTTTTATCGCGACACGAACGCCGGGCGCACGATTGCGATGTATCCGAGTCCCGCCGGCGCCACCGAATCGGCGCTCACGTTCGATTCGTGGACGGAGCTCGAGAACGACAACACGGTCCTGGCCACGATGCAGCCGGATGTCGAAGCGCTCCTCGTGCGGCGCGGACGCGCGGCGCACAAGCACTACCTCGTGCCGATCGATGAGTGCTACCGGCTCGTCGGACTCATTCGCATGCACTGGCGCGGACTGTCCGGCGGCAGCGAAGTCTGGAGCGAGATCAATCGCTTCTTCGATGATCTCGATCACCGCGCCCGGCCCGCCCGCGAAGAGGCCGCGCATGCCTGACCTCGAGTTCGCGGTGGAGGGCGCCGAGGCGATTCCGTACGCGGCCGCGCCTACGATCGGATTCAAAGTCCGCATCCGCAACGCAGATCCGTTCGAGCCGATCCGCAATGTCGCGCTGCAGGTGCAACTGCAGATCGAGTCCGCGCAGCGCTCGTACAACGCCGGCGAAAAGGAGCGGCTCAACGATCTTTTCGGCGATCCGAGTCGCTGGGGACAAACGTTGAAGACGCTCCTTTGGACGCGCACGCAACTGTTCGTCGCGCCGTTCACCGGCGAGACCGTGGCCGAGGTGCTCGTTCACTGCACGTTCGATTTCAACGTCGCCGTGACGAAGTATTTCGCCGGACTCGAAGCGGGATTCGTTCCTGTCGCGCTCCTTTTCAGCGGCACCGTTTTTTACGAAGGGGATGGCCGGCTTCAGATCGGACAGATCTCCTGGAGCCGCGAAGCCACGTACAGGCTTCCGCTGAGCGTCTGGCGCACGATGATGGATCTCTATTATCCGAACACTGCGTGGATGTGTCTGGAGCGGCCGGTGTTCGATCGATTGATCGAATACAAAACGCGCCGCGGCATCGGAACGCTCGACCGCGCGCTCGACGACGTGCTCGATGCCGCCGAGGAGATGAGCGGCATCGCCGCGGAGGCAGGGCAGCGATGAGCGACCGCATCGAGCGCATCGTCAACGCCGTTTTGTACGAGGGCTACATGCTCTATCCGTACCGCGCGTCGTCGGTGAAGAACAGGCAGCGCTGGAACTTCGGCGTCGTCGTTCCCGAGGTATACCGAAGTGCAGTCGATCCGTCGGAGCGATCGATGCTCAGAACCGAGTGCCTGCTGGAAACGCGGCCGGACACGACGATCGCAATCTGCGTGCGCTTCCTGCAGTTGGTGAAACGCGAAGTCACCGGTGATGCGACATCGATTGATCCTCTCGAGGGCTGCGACGAAACGATCGAGCGCGAGCTTGCTCTCCCCGTGCTGCGCCCGATGGGAATGAGCGCCTTTCGCGTACCGATCCTCATCCCGAAGAGCAGCAGCGAAACGGCAGCGAACGGCCGGACCATCGTCCGAACGAACGAAGCCATTCGCGGCGAGGTCATCGTCGAATCGAAATACATCGGCGACGACGCCGTCCGACTCTCGATCTCCATCGCGAACGCAACACCGATCGATGCGAGCGCCGCCAGCCGCGATGATGCCCTTCGCCGTTCGCTCCTCTCCGCTCACGCCGTGCTGACCGCGCACGACGGCGCCTTCGTTTCGGTGATCGATCCCGGCGATCGTTTCGCCGAGGCGGCCGAGGGTTGCCGGCAGGACGGGCTCTATCCCGTTCTGGCAGGGGAGGAGGGCGACCGGCAAACCGTGCTCGCGGCGCCGATCATTCTTTACGATCACCCGCAGGTCGCGCCGGAGAGTCCCGACAATCTCTTCGATGGCACCGAGATCGACGAGATTCTCACGCTGCGCATCCAGACGTTGAGCGACGACGAGAAGCGCGAGATCCGCGGCGCCGACGCGCGAACACGTCAACTGCTCGAGCGTGCAGACTCACTCGATTGCGAATCGCTGGCCCGCTTGCACGGAACGCTGCGCCGCGAGCGGCCGGATGGGAGTGCGCCATGAGCGATTGGGATCCGTTCGCTTCGTCCACTGTCGATAGCGTCTCCGTTTTTGGTCACGAATTGCGGCGGGGCGACCGCGTACGCCTCTGGCCGCAGAAGACCGCCGACATCGTCGACCTCGCCCTCACGGGAAAAGAAGCAACGATCGAAGCGATCGAGCAGGACCTGGAGGATCAGGTGCTCTTCGCCGTCGTGATCGATGACGATCCCGGGAACGACATGGGCATGCTGCGCCAGCCCGGGCATCGATTCTTCTTTTCGCCCGACGAGGTCGAGCCGCTCGCGCTTGACGCCGAAGTAGCGGAGGATCTCGCATGACCGTCCTTGTTGCCGGCATCGGAAACATCTTCCTCGGCGACGACGGATTCGGCGTCGAAGTCGTCCGCCGTCTGGCTTCAGAAGAACTGCCCTACGGTGTGAAGGTCAAAGACTTCGGCATCCGCGGCTTCGATCTCGCCTACGCGTTGATGGAAGATCACGACCTCTCGATTCTGGTCGACGCAACACCGCAAGGCGGGGCGCCGGGGACCCTCTACACGATCGAAGTCGATCCTGGCGAAATCGATCGCGCCGCGGATGGGACGATCGATACGCATGCCATGAATCCGGTGCGCGTTCTGCAATTGGTCAAAGCGATGGGAGGCGAGCCCCGCTCGATTCTTGTGGTCGG
>DATAMS010000124.1:0-5452 GCA_036260495.1 Thermoanaerobaculia bacterium | reverse complement strand
GCCACGATGAACGCAGGCTTCGCTTCCTTCGCGTTCTCTGTCTCGCGATCGATCATGCGGATCGTCCAGCGCAGGTAGTCCATCGGCGAGACGACGAACTCGCGCCAGCGCAGCGTCCCGCCTTTCGCTTCGACCAACTCCTGAACGCCGGCCACGCTGAAACCGGTGAGGAGATTCATCAGTTGCGCGGCATCGGCGCCGAATGCGGGATCGCAAGTGAAGAGATCGACGTCTGTGTAGAGCCGGCCGGTGACGGCGTTGTAGTTGCCGGTCGAGAGATGAACGTAGCGGCGAAGCTCACCCCCTTCTCGACGGACGATGAGGCAGACTTTGCAGTGCGTCTTGTAGCCGACGATGCCGTAAACCACCTGCACGCCTGCTTCTTCGAGCGTTTTCGCCCAGGTGATGTTCTTGCGCTCGTCAAAGCGCGCCTGCAGCTCGACGATCGCGGTGACCTGCTTTCCTGCCCGCGCCGCGGCAGAAAGCGCGGCGATGATCGGTGAACCGGGATCGGTGCGATAGAGCGTCTGCTTGATGGCCACGACATCGGGATCTTCCGTTGCCGTCTGCACGAACTCGATCACTGCCGTGAACGAGTCGTACGGCCGGTGCAGAAAGAGATCGCCGCGCCGGATGATCGAGAAGATGTCGTCGGTCGTCGCCAGTTCCGCCGGCATGCGCGGATTGAACGGCGCTTCCTTCAGCGCAGCATTCGGAATCTGCGTGTGAAGCTGCTGCAGATCGCCGAGCTTCAGCGGTCCGGGCGCGAAGAAGATGTCGTCGGGCGAGGAATCGGTCGCTCCTGCGAGCAGCGCCATGAGCGGATCGTCGACCCCCTCTTCGATCTCGAGCCACACCACTTCGCGCCGCTCGCGCCGGCGCAGCTCGATCTCGATGCTCTTGAGGAGGTCCTGCATGTCCTCCTCTTTAATGTCGATATCCGAGTTGCGAATGACGCGGAAGGCGGCCGTGCGGAGCACTTTCAGGCCCGGGAAGAAGCGGTGCACGTGCGACGCGATCACGTCCTCGATCAGTACGAAGCGCGTCTTCTCCGGCATCGGCACGAGACGCGGCACCGACTCGGGGATCTTGATGATTGCCACATGCCGCTCGCCGCGCTCCGATTCGAGCTGCAGTGCGAGGTTGAGCGAGAGGTTGGCGATGAACGGAAAGGGATGCGCCGGATCGATGGCCAGCGGCGTGAGGATCGGCTCGAGATCGCGGCAAAAGTACTCCTCGACGAAATTGCGCTCTTTCTTGCCGAGGTCGGCGACGCGCTCGATGCGGATGCCTTCTTTGCGCAACGCGGGGATCAGCTCCTCGCCGAGGCAGCGGTAGATGTCGCGCAGAAGAGAGCGGGCGCCGTTGCGCACTGCCTGGAGGCGTTTCAGGCCATTGCCCGCTGGCTCGGCCGGAACGTTCGCAGCGATGAGGTCGCGGATCTCGCCGACGCGGATCATGAAGAACTCGTCGAGGTTGTGCGCGCAGATGCTGAGGAACTTCACCCGATCCAGCAGCGGAACGGCGGGATTTCGCGCTTCCGCAAGGACGCGCTCGTTGAAGGCAAGCGCGCTCAGCTCGCGATCGAACAACGGGATCGGCGGAGGGCTCGGAACCACGCTGCTCTCGGCGCTCTCCACTACTTCAGCCGAAATCCCCAGATCCGCGAGCGTAGTCATGGAAGGAATGGTATTCGCGGAACCGGCACGAAATCAGGGGAGGGCGTGTAAATTTTGGTTGGGGGGGTGGGGTGTGGGGAGTTGGGTGTGGGAGAGATGAGATCAGAGATCAGGGACGGCAGAGGCAAGAGATCAGCGATCAGATCTCGCACTACTTCCTGATCTCAGATCTCTTGATCTCTGATCTCTGACGATCCCTTATCTCTGATTCTTCTGATCTCTGATCTCTCCCACCCCCCACCCCCCACTCCCCACTCCCCCACTTGGCATCATCCCTGAAGAGCACAGCAGTATCCTCAAGAGGTAGCCGAAATGTTTGATGATGTCCTGATCGAATCCGCAGGCAAGGACAAGAAAAAGGGTGAGTGGAAGACGGTGCTTCTCTCCGGCTTCCTGCACATCGTCGTCATCGGTGCGGTCGTCGCCGCCGGCTACTACGTCAAGAAGAATCCCGAGATCATCACCAAGCCGATTCAGGCCTTCGTCGTCTCGGCACCGCCGCCGCCACCTCCCCCGCCGCCCGCGGCATCAAGTGCTTCATCCACGCCGCATGTGGCTCATGTCGAGACTCCCAAAACGCAACCGACGTTTCATCAGCCGACGCACACGCCTCGGGAAGTGCCGGAGGTCGACACTCCAACCGATACCGCTGGCGCCCAGACGGGCGGCGTAGTCGGAGGTCAGACCGGCGGCGTCGTGGGTGGTGTGGTGGGAGGGGTCGTCGGAGGCACGCTCGGAGGCACGCTGGGCGGTCAGATCGGAGGGCAACTCGGCGGCCAGGGCGACAAGCCGATGCGCGTAGGCGGCGACGTCAATCCGCCGATCGCGACCAGCCGGATCGACCCGGTCTACAACGAGGTGGCGCGCAAAGCCAAAATCGAAGGATTGGTCATCGTTGAGACAATCATCGACAGAAACGGCAACGTGACCGATGTGCGCGTGCTCAAGGGCTTGCCGATGGGCCTCGATCAGTCGGCGATCGACGCCGTCAAGCGCTGGAAATTCAAACCCGGAACTCTGAATGGACAACCGGTCCCCGTCATCTTTACTCTCACGGTGAATTTCAAGATTCAATGAGATACGTGACCAGCAAGCTGCGGCACGCGTCAGAGAACAAGTTCTGACCGCTTGCCCAGGTCCGCGGGCCACCGGAAAAAGGAGAAGTCAATGGATAACAGTTTCAGCCTCCTCGGGATGTTGGCGACGATGAACTGGGTGGCGCGCGGCGTCGTGGTCGTGCTGGCGCTGATGTCGATCTGGTCGCTTACGATCGCCATCGAGCGGATCGTCCGCTTTCAACGCGCCAAGCGCGAGTCGCTCAGCATCGCCCTCGGCATTACGCCGCTCCTCAAACAGCACAAGCTCGAAGAGGCGATCACGATGACGTCGGACAAGAAGTACCGTCACTCCCATCTCGCACGCGTGCTGCGCGCGGGACTGACAGAGTTTCAGTACGAATCGACGCAGTCGCTGCCTGACGATTTCGACATCGTCGCCTCGGGCCAGCGCGCGATCGAGCGCGAGACGTTGATGACCACCGCGGAGATGAAGAAAGGTCTCGGCAACCTGGCCACGATCTCGACGACGGCACCATTCGTCGGACTGTTCGGCACCGTCGCCGGCATCATCCACGCCTTCCAGGGCATGGCCATCAGCGGTTCCGGCGGACTCGGCGCAGTGTCGGCTGGTATCGCCGAAGCGCTGGTGACCACGGCGTTCGGTCTGTTCGTGGCCATCCCCGCCGTCTGGCTCTACAACTACTTCCTCAACAAGGTGGAGCGCTTCCAGGTGGAGATGTCGAACTCGTCGTCGCAGCTCATCGACTACTTCATCAAGAACGAAGCACGCGTTCGCGCCAATGCGGCCGTGGGTCGTTAGGAGTCACTGATGGCATTCGGCGCTGGGGGCGGAAGCCCCGACGAAGTCAAGGGAGACATCAACGTCACGCCGCTCGTCGACGTCTGTCTCGTGCTGCTCATCATCTTCATGGTGGTGACGCCGATGCTGCAGTCAGGCGTCGACGTTCAGCTCCCGATGGGGCCGCACTCGGAGAAGAAGCCAGGAAAAGAGTCCGACTTGATCGTCTCGATCAAGCAGGACGGAACAGTGTTCATCGGTCAGGACTGGATTCCTGACCGTGATTTACCCCGCTACATGAAGGCCGAGCACGACAAAGAAGCGGGACGCAATGTGATGATCAAAGCCGACCGGCGCATCAATTTCGGCAAGGTGCGAATGGTGATGAAAGCGGCCAACGATGCCGACTTCACCGCCGTCTCGTTCCTGACCGAGAATCAGATGGCCGGGGAAAAGATGGCCCACGGAAACGGAATGTGATTTTGGGGAGTGGGGAGTAGGGAGTGGGGTGTGGGAGAGATTCGCGAAGGCTGATCGGTTTGAGCTTTTGATGTTTCTCCCACCCCCCACCCCCGACTCCCCACTCCCCGGGAGAAAAAAATGTCAATGTCCGCTGGCTCAAGCCACGGGGTCCGATCCGAAATCAACATCACGCCGCTGGTCGACGTGGTGCTCGTCCTGCTCATCATCTTCATGGTGGCCACGCCGATCCTGCAGATGGGACTCGACGTGGAAGTCCCGCCGAAAGTCGAAGTGACCGGCGCGCCGCCTCCCTCGGAACAGAATCAGCTCGTCGTCAGCGTGCGCGCGGACGGCATCTATCTCAACTCGCAGAAACTCGCCGACACAAAGGCACTGCGCGACGCACTGGCGCCGCAAATGCTCTCGCGTCCGGCCGCCGACCGCGTGGTCTTCGTCAACGCCGAGGACGCGGTGCTGTTCGATCGGGCCATTCAGGCGATGGATGCCGCGCACGAAGCAGGCGCGAAGAAGGTGGGCTTCCTGACCGACGTACCCGGAAAGTGAGCGCGCCGCGTCGTCAAAAGAATCACTTCACGCCGTCGCGAACGGACTCCGAAAACGCCTGACAGTGGAGAACCGATGAGCAATCGGCCGCTCCTCACCGACGTTCGAAACGGTCTTCACATTGTGCGTTTGCCCGCTGCCGAAAGTGACCACCGCTCTCGCCGGCAAATTGCGCGGCGAATTGCCGTGAAGCCAGGGCCGACGAGTGGTCACTCGATGCGCTTCGCAAACTGCACGCTGGGATCCTGCGTCGTGTTGTCGGTCGTCGATCCGTAGATGAAGGCGCTGCCGCTCACGATTGCGATCGAGATCGTTTCTTCGCCCGTCAAAGCGTAACCCTCGAGCATCGCGGCGGAGCCGGGCTGGACGAAAAAGTTCGGATCGTAGTGCTTGGGCGCGGTCGTCTTCACGATGACGCCGTTCTTGTCGCGAACGGTCAGCGTGAAGGTCACTCCCTGATCGAGCGTGCGGACGCCGATGTTCAGACGGAAGCGCTGAAAGTCGGGAGGTGCAAGTAGCGCCGCCGTATCTCCACTTTGCAGCGCATCCGACGCCGCCATTTGCTCCTCGGCCAGCCCAGTCGTGCCCAGCGTGCCCGCATCATTGAAGACGCGCACGAGGCTGACGGGAAACGGTGAGCCGGCATCGGCAATGAGGTCAGCGCTGCCGATTCCGGAGGCGACTCCCATGGCCGGTAGCAAATCGGGATAGAGCATCGTCTTTCCCGCGGCGATCGAATAAACGAGCGATGGATCGCTTGCCGTTCCCGACGCGTTCTGCGCGTGAAAAACGATCTTGCCCGAGATGGTCGCCGTCTTCGGATTGAAGAGCTGGACCGCAGTCTTGAAGTACGCGCCGTTGCTTCCAGGCGTGGAGCCGACGACCGGAAG
>DATAMS010000122.1:0-4270 GCA_036260495.1 Thermoanaerobaculia bacterium | reverse complement strand
GGCACCCCACTCCCCAACCTAATGCTTCGCCCCACGTTTGCGAGGAGTGGAGTTGTAGCTGAAGCTCGGCGTCAGCGTGTACGCCCCCGTCGCTCCGACTGCTCCATTGGGCTCGACGCGCACGAAGAAGCCGACGTTCGGCGTTGGCGAGATCAGCGTGCTGATCATCGAATCGAGCGTCGCCGAGGTACCGGCAGCGACGGTCTTCGTAACAGTTGTCGAGAGCGAGCTGCTCAGCGTCACTTTCAAGGGAGTATCCGTCGCGGTCACCGACACCGAGAGCGGTGAGAGCGAGTTCGAAGTGAACGTGAAGTAATCGACATCGATCGGATTGCAGATCTTCGCGGAGATCGTCTGTCCGCTCATCAGATTGCCGAATGCAGTGTCCTGGGTATCGTTCGGCTCGTAGGCATCGCTGCACGGCGTGAGCGCGGTGCCTGCATTTGTCACGACCACGTAATCCTGCGTGGCGAGATTCGGATCGCCGACCGCACCGTGAACGAGGACGTGGTACGTGCCTGCGACCGCATTTGCGATCTCGATCTCTTCGGTCGTGTCGGTATGGTTGGCGGCTTTGGTAGCCAGCGCACTTGGTGTTTTCCCGTTCAAAACGTAGGGGAACACAGTTGCACCGGTGGGGTCGATGACGCGGACGTCGAGATCGTTGACGAGAGTCTTATCCGCAAGCGGATCGTCGTTCGAGTTCGCCGGCACCAGCAGCACCTCGGGATCGAACCAGCCAAGCACGACCCGGAACTTCGGCGTCGCCGGCAGGACCACCGGAATATCGACATCCTGGCGATTCAAAATCGTACCGGTGCGAATGCGCGAGCCGGTGGCGTTGTCGGCGATGATCAGATCGACCGAGGCCTTGGCGTCGGCCAGACCGAAACCGTATGTGTAGTCAGGACCGGCAGGGCCGAGGTCGTCGGCGCCGGCGATGAGTAGCGTTTTGAGAATGGAACCGGACGGCGTCTTGCCGAACGTCTTTCGATACTGCTGCGTCAGGAGTGCAGACATGCCGGCGACGACCGGCGTGGCCATCGACGTACCATCCAGGTTGTCGTATCCGTTTGCGAGAACCGTCGAAAACTGAGAAACGCCTTTGGCGACCAGCTCCGGTTTCACGCGGCCGTCGGTCGTTGGACCGTGGGAGCTGAACGAAGCGATGGTGACGCCATCGGGATTGAGCGCGCCGACCGTCACCGAGTTCTTCGTGCTGGCCATCAAACCGATCGTCGTGTCGGCACCGTGCGTCGGATGCTTGGTCTTCTCGCAATACGTCGTTCCGGTCGAGCAACCGAACCCCGCCGGACAATCGGTACCCGTTCCATCCTGCGAATAGCAATAGGTGTGTTTGTAGATGCCTGTGACCGGATCCTGATCTTCGATGTGCCGGTGCGGCGACCACGGCAGCGTGAGCGACGGGTTGCCGGCGGCCGCGTCATTTCCCGCGGCATGGACGATCAGCGGCTCTCCAGGCGTCCGCATGACTGCATCGTAAGGTTCGGACTCCAGCCCGCTGTAGGCGCCGTAACCGTCTTCGTTTCCGAACCACACATTGCCTGCCTGCCAACTGAACGCAAAGTCCCAGGAGTTGCTGTCGGCGACGCTGCCGACGGCCTTGGTGTCGTCGCGCTTCGTCTGGAAAAGCTTGTCCTCGTCGAAATCGCCGTTGGGCAGCGCGGGATTGGCGGTGAACGCGTGCAGCGTGGCTGCCGGCGCCATCCCCTTCGCTCTCGGGTCGACTCCCGCGGCGACGAGGGTTCCGGATGTATGCGTGGCGTGCTTATCCGCCGCAATGCCAGCAGGGAAATGACTGGTCACGCGGCCACCAAACTCAAAATGGTTGACGTCGGGAGGACCGTTCGGCTCGAAGATCGAGAGGACCACGCCACTGCCCGTGAGGTTATAGGGCGCACTGAAAAGCGGAGTGACCTTCGAGATGCTGGCCGCGACTGAATTGAGACTCTTCGGAATCAGCGGAGGGCCATAGACGCCGAAAACGCGCTCATCGTTGGCGAGAGCCGTCACGGACATCGACGGGATTCTCACCGTCAACCGCTGCGGGCCCACGGATGATGGCATCGCGAAGGGCGCGTCGATCGTGCCCCCGGCAGCGGCGACCGCGTTGCGCGCTTCCTCGAAGGTCACGTCGGGTTGGAAGAGGATTCGCAGCCGCGAGGTGGTTCCCTTCGCGGCTTCCACATACGCGGCGCGTGCGATTTTTCGCGAGGCATCGAAAGCGCTCAGCGAACGGATGCGCGCATCGTTCGGAGGGGTGACGTCGTCGCTCATCCGCACGAGATAGCGATGATTGGCCAGCGGCTTCTGGATCTCGATTCCCTCTGCAGCAAGCTCGGCGCTGGCAGCGGCATCGAGCGGAACTGCGCTCTCGAGGATGTAGTGACGGCGTACGGTTCCGTCACCGGGTGGCAGCGCGAAAACAGCGATCGGAAGGACGAAGAGGACGAGTGATGCGATCAGGTGACGGCGCATGGACGAATTGGGTCTCCGTTGACTGCTCTCCGCGAAACTCGCGGTTGTCGCGACGAAATTGCCACCGGGCAAGGCGTCACGATCTGTTCACATCAAGTGGTGCCCGAGGTCGGACTCGAACCGACATGAGGGTTAACCTCGGCAGATTTTGAGTCTGCTGCGTCTGCCATTTCGCCACTCGGGCCAAAAACGAAGTGAGAAGAGTGAAGGGTGAAGAGTGAAATGGCGATCTCACGCTTCTTCTTTTTCACTCTTCACTCTTCACTCTTTTCTTCTTTCCATCGTCTGGCGCAACGGTGGAGCTCTTCCTCTGTCAGGACCCGATTCGTCGACTTTGCCAGTTGGAAGATCTCTTTCGCCAGTGCTTCGTCCTGCGGATAACCCTTCGCGTCGAGCCAGTAGATCACGTTCGAGAGGCCGGACATCGGACCAACTTCAATGATCTGCTCGAGGCCAAACATTCCTGCCGGGACGCCCGAGTAAACGCGGTCGGCGAGCCATTCGCTTCCCTTTTTCTTCGCTTTGATGATCGCCGCGGCGTGAACGCCCGTGCCCGTGCGGAAGGCATCGTGACCAAAAACGGGATACTGATCAGGCAGCGGAATGTGTACGGCTCCGGATACGAATCGCACGTACTCGGGCAGCGTCGTCAGATCGTTGTCGATCCACTCCATTAGTTTGAGATTGACCATCAGCAGATCGATTGGCGTGTTGCCGACGCGCTCGCCGATGCCCGCTGCTGAGCCGTGAATGCGATCGGCGCCTGCTTCGATGGCTGCGATGGAGTTGATGACGCCGAGGCCGCGGTCGCTGTGGCCGTGCCAATCGATTTTCACGTCGGGATTAACGCGATCGACGACACCGCGAACGAATCGGATGAGATTGCGAACGCCCCACGGTGTGGCATGGCCAACGGTGTCGCAGACACAGACGCGCTTCGCGCCAGCCTCGATCGCCGCGGTGTAGAGCTTCTCGACGTCCTCCGGTTTCGCGCGCGTCGTGTCTTCGGTGACGTACATGACCGGCAGCCCTTCGCCAACGGCAAAGCGAACCGCCTTCGTTGATTGCTCGATAATCCAATCGAGATCCCACTCTTCCGCGAACTGACGGATGGGCGAGGAGCCGATGAACGTGCAAGCCTCAATGGGGATCCCGACGCGTTGCGAGATCTCCGCAATCGGGCGGATGTCGCTTTCGACCGTGCGTGCGGCGCAGTTCGCGGCAATCTTCAGCTTCGCCTCGACGATCTCGCGCGCTAAGCGCTCCACTGACTTCTGCACGTGCGGACCCGCGCCCGGAAGACCAATGTCCGAGGTGTCGGCGCCGATGCCGTTCTGAAAATGCAGAATCCGGATCTTCTCCTCGATCGACGGATCGGTCACCGACGGCGATTGCAAGCCATCGCGCAGCGTCTCGTCATCGAACTCGATCTTTTTCGACGAAGGTCGCCCGGGACGTTCATCGCCGGCGTTCCAGTCGTAGATGAGGCTTTGGAGGTTTTCGGACATTGGGGACGAATACTAGCAAGGGCGGACGACTTTCGCAGGCGCGTCGTTTCACTGCAACCATGACCGCATCCAAAACGCTGCCGAACGAGCAACTCGCCGCTAGTCAGCTCAGGCGATCTCTTTTTGAAACTGACAAGGAGGTCCGTCTCGAAAGATGGTGATGTGGACGCTTCGTTCATTTGCCTTGGGCGGCCGTTGCATGTGCGGCAAGTCCATCCCTTCCGCGAGGTGGGCCTCGATCCATCCTTCGATCGCCTCCTTGG
>DATAMS010000113.1:0-4156 GCA_036260495.1 Thermoanaerobaculia bacterium | reverse complement strand
CACAAGATCGACTTCTCGGAGATCGAAGAGTCGTACGAGCGTGTCATCCAGAAGAACGCACCGGATCTGATCAAGGATCCGGAGAGCGAGATCTTCCAGGACATGATGGACGCCGACGTCAAGCGCGCCCTCGATTCGCTGCCGCACGATTACAAGATGGTCGTTCTGCTCGCCGACATCGAAGGCTTCTCGTACAAAGAGATCGCCGAGATTCTGGACTGCCCGGTCGGTACCGTCATGTCGCGTTTGTATCGTGGCCGCAAGATGCTCGAGCGCACGCTGCTCGAGTATGCGCGCAAGTACGGCTACATCCGCGGCACCGCAGAGCCGGCCAAGATGCGCTCGCGCAAAGACGAGACGAAGGGCCGCAAGAAGAAGGACGCGGAGACCGGCGAAGAGACCGACATCGTGGAGCCGGAGGCCGACGAGGAAGCGATTCTGTTCGCCGACGACGAGGACATCGAGCTCGAGATCGAAGAGGAAGAGCCGGAGCAGTTCGAGATCGAGTAGCTCGCTGCGCTTTCTAGAGATTAAGTTTTCGGGCGGCCGGTTGTTTCGGCCGCCCGAAGTGTTTTTGGAGAGACGCGACGAGAGATCAGAGATCAAGGATGACGTTCTCGATTTCGATTTGTCAGCGACGAGTACGTTGGCGTGCTCTTCTGATCGCTTATCTCTGTTTCTCCTGATCTCTGATTCACCCGGAATTCAACCTGCGGCCATGCAGTTGCGACCGATGCAGAGTCGTCACCTCGATGGCCAAGGAGACCGCAGTAATGATCTGTGACGATGTGAAACGAGTTGCTTACTTCTTCCTCGATGGCAGCATGGGCGAGAAGAAACAGACCGACTTCAAGACTCACGTCAGCCTCTGTCCCGAATGCGAACAGCGCGTCAGCATTCACCGCCGCCTGAGAAACTTCATCAGTCGAAGGATCGGACGCATGGCAGCGCCGCCAACTCTCCGGCAGCGTCTCACCCGTAGCTTCCGCGCGTTGAGCAGCGACGCGTAGACATAGAATCAGCGCGTGTCTGATCACCCCCTGATCCTCGTTTCTTCGAATCCGAACAAAGGAATCGAAGCCGAGCGAATCCTCGGCGTTCCACTGCTCCGCGTCTCGATCAGTCTGCCGGAGATTCAGGCAGCCGGGGTCGAAGAGATCACACGCTACAAGCTCGAGGCCGCCCGTTCGAAGGGTTATAGCCGGATCATCGTCGAGGACGTCTCCCTCGGCTTCGATGAGTTGGGCAACTTCCCCGGACCGTATGTGAAGTGGCTGCTCGAGGCCGCCGGCGGTAAAGGGCTCGCTGCGATCGCTTACGCGCTCAACAACCGTTCTGCGAAGGCCGAATGCTGCGTCGCATACTGGGACGGCACGCAAGGCGAAGTATTCCGTGGTGTGACCGCGGGAGAGATCCTCGTCGAGCCGCGCGGTGACGGGAACTTCGGCTGGGACGCCTGGTTTCAGCCTCAGGGATCGAAGAAGACGTTCGCGGAGATGTCAGCCGAGGAGAAGGACAAGATCTCGCACAGAGGCGTTGCCTATCGTCAGCTTGGCGACTATCTCAAGACGCGAAACTCATGAGCCTCTATCGGGTCGGAATGACTCCCCGCGAGGACGGCGACCGCAAACAATCTGCCGGAATCATCCGTAGAAGATACTGAAAATGATGGATTTGGTCGCGCCAACGGTTGGCAGGCCAATTGAAATATGCAGGGTAACCTTCGGAGACTCCGAGGGAGCAGTGGAAAGGACGCCCCAATGTGGATTTACGACGGTGATCAATGGATCGAAGAGGGCGCGAACGAAACCGCGAAGCAGCAGCCGGAAACGATTATGCCTCGCCACGGCGAAGAGTTTTACCCCGAGTTGCAGGTCGTCGAAGTCGAGATCGTCCCGGTTCCGCAAACGAACTACGTCCCGCACTTTCCGCTACATTAGCCAAAGAGAATTCGCTCACGACCGGCCGCGCTTTCAGGCGCGGCTTTTTTTTGGAGTGCGGACGTCTCGTCCGCGGCCAGCGGGCGTCCCGCCCGGTGGTATTTAAACGGGCAGCCTCGGACCTTGAGACCTTACCACCGCCGGGCGGAGGCAAGGACGCATGCTCTACGTCACGTCAAAACGTTTCCAGCCACGCTTCGATCGCCGCGATGGCGCGATCATTTCTGAAGTTGTACCAGGCGCGCTCGATTGTTCGATCGGCGGCCAGAGCGCGGCGGAACGACTCTGCGTCGGTACATCGCGCGAGCGCGTCACGTGCGGACGATGGTTCGAGCGACGCGGCGAACGCGCGGCGGTCCTCTCGTTCTGCACTCTCGCTTCGCGACGGCACGCGCCGGAATCGCGGCTCGTGAAGATGCGGATTTGCGCCGAGGTCGGTCACGCGTACGTCTTCGATGTCGCCGGTTTCGGTATCGAGAAAATGAGCGAGTTGCCCTGAATCATCGAGGTAGGCAACGGTCAGACCTTCGGTATCGACGGCGAACATGCGCGACGATTTACGCACCGTCGGAGTGACGGCCGGCGCTGCACCCCACGACGCATTGCGCGCCACGAACTCGTTATCGTTCTGCTCGCGCCGCCGTTGCCAACCGCGGAACGCGAGACGGATCTTTTGCATCAGTGTGGGCATTGCTGCGGATGATATCTTCGCCGCGATGAGCCAGGAGCGGCTCGAGGCCAGTCTCGACATCGACCGGCGGTCCGCACGAGAGATCGTGCAGATCATCCAGGAACAGGACGCGCTGGTCGCTGGTGCTGTGGCGGCCGAGAGCGAGCGGATTGCGCATGCGGTCGATCAGATCGCTGACCGGCTCTCGCATGGCGGCCGGCTCTTCTACGTTGGCGCGGGGACGAGCGGGCGAATCGCCATGCTCGATGCATCGGAGCTTCCGCCAACGTACGGCATCGATGCGTCGCTCGTCAGCGTGATCATGGCCGGCGGCGAGCGCGCGTTTTTCGAAGCGGTCGAGGGTGCCGAGGATGATGAAGACGCCGCGATCACAGCGGTGAATGCGGCGGTCAAAGCGGAAGACGCCGTCGTCGGAATCGCCGCGTCGGGCACGACGCCGTACACCGTCGCCGCGATCCGCCGCGCGAACATGCTGGGTGCGCTGACTGTCGGGATCACCTCGAATCCGAACTCGCCGCTGGCCAGCGAAGCCGACATCGCCATCGCGCCGCAAACCGGTCCGGAAGTGATCATGGGCTCGTCGCGGATGAAGAGCGGCACGGCGCAGAAACTCGTCCTCAACACTCTTTCAACCGGCGTGATGATTCTCCTCGGACACGTCCACTCCAACCTGATGATCGACATGCCAGCGACGAATGAAAAGCTGCGCAGCCGCGCCGTGCGGATGGTCGAGCTGGCAGCGGGTGTGAGCCGGCCGGTTGCCGTGCAGGCGATTCGTGACGCGGGCGGCAACGTCAAGCTGGCGTCGGTGATGGCGGGCAAACAGCTATCGCTCGACGACGCAAAATCAACCCTTGCCGCGCACGGCGGCAACCTGCGGAAAGTTCTCGAATCGTGAACCGCGTCGAGCGCTTCATCGACATCGCGAAGAAGAAATCGCGAATCGTGATCGGCTTGATGTCCGGCACGTCCGTCGACGCCATCGATGCCGTGCTCGTGCGCATCGACGGCAACGCCCGCGACGGAGCGCGCATCGAGATGCTTCGGTTCGCCAGCTTCGAATTCCCCGAAGAGATTCAGCATCGCATCAAGCTCCTGTTCGAGCGGGAACGCGATCGCAAGCTGGCCGATCCTGAAACGGGCGACCATCCGGCGCTCTGGACCATCGAGGAAATCTGCCACCTCGACTTCGTACTCGGCGAGCTTTTCGCCAGCGCGGCAAATCGCCTGATCGCCGGCGCAGGGCTGAAGAATGACGACGTCGATCTTATCGCCGCCGCCGGGCAGACGATCTGGCATCGTCCGCGTCCGGCCTCGGAACCATCGATCGCTTCGCTGCCCTGGCTCGATCAGCCGGTCACCACCCGCTCGACGCTTGCGATCGGTCAGGCCGCGGTCATCGCCGAGCGCACCGGCATCATCACGATCGGCGATCTGCGCGTGCGCGACGTTGCCGCCGGCGGGCATGGCGCGCCGCTCGTCGCCTATTTCGATTGGGGCATGCTGCGCGATCCAAAGCTCGCAC
>DATAMS010000112.1:0-8362 GCA_036260495.1 Thermoanaerobaculia bacterium | reverse complement strand
CGAAAACTACGGCCCGCTCTTCCCGATCTCGTTTTACGCGGCTAGCAAAATCGCCTGCGAGACGCTGATCACCGCCTTTGCCGCCGGCTACCAGATGCGCTGCTGGATCTTCCGCTTCGGAAACATCGTCGGCGGTTATCCGACGCATGGCGTGATTCACGATTTCGTCCTGAAGCTGCGGCGCGATCCGACGCGACTCGAAATCCTCGGCGACGGCACCCAGTCGAAGCCGTACGTGCATGTAGAGGATTGCCTCGACGGAATGATGTTCGGCCATCGCACGGCAACAGATCTCGTCAACTGCTACAACCTCGCCGTCCCCGACTGGACCTCGGTCAATCAGATCGCCGACTGGACGATCGAAGCGATGGGCATCGATCCGAAGAGCGTGGCCATCACCCGCACCGGCGGCTCCCGCGGCTGGCCCGGCGACGTCCCGAAAGTGCGGCTCGACACGGCCCGCATGACCGCGCTGGGATGGACTCCGAAAATGGGAAGCGATGAAGCGGTGAAGCGCTCGATTCGGGAGACGGTTGCGCAGTTGATGTAAGGCGCGATGCTGGCCCCAACAAACGAATGTTCAGTGTTCAATGTTGATTTATGTTGATTGTCGATTGTTGAACGAATCGAGACTTATGCGTCCATTCAACATCACTGCCGTCCAAAACAGACTGAAGCAGCCTTCAAGAAGGTCGACAGGTCAACGAGTTACGCGGCGAGAGAGAGCTGAATGAGAACGACACCCTGCTGCTGTCCGAAACGCGAGGCCACCCCGGAGGGGTGATTGAAGGTAGCCGGTGGCCGCGCCGGAGGTGCTGCCACCGGAACAATCGCGCGCATTCAAAGCACCCCGGCAGGGGTGCGCGAACATTCAAAAAGACTGCGTCGAAAGGCCTTCTCTCCGAAGGCTTTGCTCCTCACGGATAGGCTGATCCTGGTTCTTCACGCACCCCTCCGGCGTGCTGCATTGCCGGGACTGTTACCGGTGGCAGCACCTCCGGCGCGGCCACGGGCTACCCTCATTCACCCTTCCAGGGTGACCTGTTTTGGACAGGGCTGATTCAACATCCAACATTCAACACTTAACATTCAACATTCCAGCTTCTAATAGCCTACCGCGCCGCCTGCTCAATGAACGCATCCAGGTTCCCGTCATTGGCAGGAAGATGCAGCGCCTTCGACAGGATCTCGTTTGCCTGCTTTGCATCGATCGATTTCGCGGTCTGCAATTCCACCAAACCTTCCGGATGCCGATTGGCCTGCAATAGCACCAGCGCGAGATAAATATGCGCCTCGGCCGCGCGCGGTGCGATCGCCACGGCATGGCGAAACTCGCCGATCGCTTCGTTGATTTGACCCTGCTGCGAAAGTGCGGTTCCTTCGTTGAGATAGGCGTCGTAATCGGCTTGCAGTGAAGGCGGCAGCGTGACGCTCGGCATCATCTGCGCCGCAACTTCGAGGTTGTGTGCGGCATGTTGCGCATTCGGATCGATGGCCAGCGCCTGCCGGTAATTGGCGACGGCATCGCGGATCAGCGTCTCGCGCGCGGGCGACTGCGCGAGCGTGCCCGCCTTCGCCAGCTTCGCGTTGCCGATGGCGACGAAGGCTTGCGGAAACCAATCGGGACGCGTGGCGTCGGGACGCGTCAATAGCGATTGCGTCAGTGCGATGGCGCGCTCCAGATGCGGAATCGCATCATCAGGTTTCGTCGCCTGCAACGCCTGCCCGAGCGTGTACTCGGCCACCGGATTGTTGCGCGTCACTGCCAGCGTGTGCGTGAAGAGCGTCTCTGAGTCCTTCCAATAGCCAAGCTGGCGGCTCGTCACAATCGAGAGGACGACGACCACCGCGATCGCAGCGGTGCCCGGCACCATATCGGGCGCACGCAAGCGCCGCGCGAGGCCGGCTGCGCCGAACGCGATGGCGATGAAGAGGCCGATGTACGAAAAATATGTGTAGCGATCGGCCATCGACTCGTTGCCGATGGCGACGATGCCGATCACCGGAATGAGCGTACCCAGGAACCAGAACCAGCCGGCGATGAGGTAGGGGGCGATGCGGCGTGCGGCGAGAACCGCAATCGTGATCGCGATCAGGACGATCAGCGGAACGATTGCCGCGGTGAACGGCACGCGCCTCAGTGGGTACGGCAGCGCCATATCGATCGGAACGAATAGCTTGCCGAGGTAGGTGGCGTAGGCCATGAAGGCGTTGGTGAGGCGGTCCGCGATCGGCAGCGACGTCGCCGATTGCACCGCGTTGAGGCTTCGCTGTCCGATGAATGCCGCAAATGCTCCGGCGATCGTCAGCAGGAACAGCGGCCACTTCTCGACGATGCGTTGACGAAGCTCGGCGATCGATCCGAGACGTTTTAGCGGCCAGACATCGAGCAGCAGCAGAACGAACGGCAGCGTGATGTACATCTGCTTCGCCGCCAGCGAAAGCGCCAGTGCGATCGACACGCCGATCATGCGCAGCGGCGCACGCGCGTAGAGCCAGAGCGCCAGCATCGCGAAAAGCGTGGAGAGCGTGTCTTTGCGTTCCGAGGCCCAGGCGACGGATTGGACGTGCATGGGATGGATTGCGAAAAGCGCCGCCACGAAGGCGGACTCCCACGGCGCGCGCGTCAGCTTCCGCAGAGCCAGGAAAAGAAGGATCGTGCTGATGACGTGAAGGAGCACGCCGGTCAGCAGGTGCATCCCGGCATTCATCCCCCACAGTTTTACGTCGAGCATGTGCGAGAGCCACGTCAGCGGATACCAGCCGGTCGTTGCCGACGTGAGCGCCCAGCCGATGTCGCCGTTCTGGACGTGCGCGTTCTCGTAAATGAACTGGCCGTCGTCGAGATTGAGAAATGCGTGCGACGTGACCGGCGCGAAGATAACGAGGGTGAGGACAGCGAGGACGGCGACGATCGTCCAGTCGCGCGAAGTCCAGTCGGAGGCAGGCGCGGAAGCCGTCGCAGTCGCCGGCGCATCGGCCTCCCGAGTTTGTTTCAGCCGTGCTTTCCGCCCCATCGCGCCGCGTAGTGTAGCGGTAGTGGCCAACAAAAAACGCCGCGAGCGCGGCGTGGGTGAAAATCGATTTGGTAGGCCCTAGCGGACTCGAACCGCTGACCCCCACCGTGTCAAGGTGGTGCTCTAACCAACTGAGCTAAGGGCCTGTGAAAGACTCCCTGCGAGACTGACTGACCAGCCCACGAACAGGGCCGGTCTCGTGATGATTCCCCTCGACGGGAGAGGGAAGATAGCCCGGATCCGCCCTTCGATGCAACGGGGTTTCGATCCACGAATGCCGCAGAGGAACGCAGATGTTTCGTGGTCATCTGCGAACATCTGCGTCATCTGCGGATAAAACTTCCTCTAGACTCTCAACGATGACCGACGACGCCACCGCGCTGACCACCTGCACGAACTGCGGCGCGGACTCCGCGGCCATCTACTGCGCCCGCTGCGGCGAGCGCCAGCCCGGCCATCACGACCTCGGCGTCGCTCATTTCGCGCACGAGGTCTTCCACGAGATCGCGCACGTCGACTCGAAGCTCTTCCTGACGCTGCGCGATCTCATCGCAAAGCCCGGATTCCTGACGCAGGAGTACTTCGCGGGACGCAAGTCGCGGTACATCCCGGCATTGCGCCTGTTCCTCGTCCTCTTCGCGTTGCAGTTCCTGGCCTTTACGGCTTACTCGCCCGCGGCGCTTTACTCCGTGAAGTCGATGAAGAAGTTCGACAGAGTGGGCGCACTGCACAGACTTCTCGAGAACAAAGCGAAACGGATTCACGTCACCGCCGATGAGCTCGATCAGCGGATCGACGAACGGTTTCACAAGAACTACTCGCTCCTGCAACTCGTGAACATCGCCGGTCTCGCTCTTGTATTGAAGGTGCTCTATTACCGGCGCTATCTCGCCGAGCACCTCGTCTTCGCCGCGCACTTTCTTGCGTTCTCGTACATTCTCAGCCTCGTCGTCGACTGGCCCATCTTCGCGATCGCCGGGCTCCAACCGGGGCTTACGCACAAGATGACGCTCGCAGCGACGATCGGCGTCTCGCTCATTTATCTTTTCCTGGCCCAACGCCGCTTCTATGGCGACAGTCCCGCATCGACGGCGTTCAAAACCGTGCTCCTGTGGGGCGGCCGCCTGGCAGTCATCGTCGTCCTCATGACCGGCTCGCTATTCGCAGCGATCCTGACGGTGCATTGAGGGCGAAGCGCGGAGAGCGCGAGATAAGTTCCTCCGTGTCCTCCGCGCCTCCGCGTGAAACTGCTTTTCAATCGCTCGCTACGGCTCTTCGTTCCAATCGAGTTTCGTCGACGGCACCGCCAGCATCGTTGGTCCCTGAACGCTCAGAAGAATCGGCAGGAGCGGGAGGAACTGATCCGACGTGCGGATGTAGATCGGGCTGCTCAATCCCGTTCGCGGCTGGAAACGATAGATGGCCAGATGCACGTCGGGATTTCCGATCGGCTCTCCATTCTTCTCCACCGGCACGCCGAAATACGCCGGGAAAAGCGGCCCTTCGATTTCCGGAGCGCCAATGACGTCATCGAACTGATCCTGAAGCTGCACTTCGCGGTCGATTACATCGCCCATGCGGACCTGGTAACAGAGATAGTGCGTCGCCGGCGGTTTCGGACTCGGCGGAATCTGCTCCGGAAACGACTTCCCGGCCGGCAGGAGCAGCAATTGCGGATCGCCGATGTGCCACTCCGAGTGCTGCGTGAACTGATTGGAAAAGACGACGCGGCGATGTGGCTCCGGCACGGTTGGAATCGGCGGCTCGAGCGTGTATCCCGTCAGGTGCCGTTCGGGGAACTGCACCGGGACGCCGTCCTTGGCCACCGGATTGCCGATGAAATCGAGCGCGATGGTCGTGCGGGAGCGCGGGGCAAAATCGAACTGTCCTCGTGTATCGAGCGTCCGCGAAAACCCCAGGCGGTTCAGTATCCAGAACTTGTAATGATCGACATCCTGCTCCGCTTCGTGTTGTTCACGCTTGGAGCTTTTCCTGGGGCTTGAAGTCTTCTTGCGGCTTGAGGCCATAACGACATCTCCTTGCGTAAGGAGTGACCGGCTCCGGCAGATCCCTACCGCGAATTTTGGTAAGTGGTGCTCAAGACGCCACGTCCGGCGCGAGACGCCGCCGAGCCAGCCGGCGGGGACGCCAGCGTTCCCTCCGCAGCTCGCGCGATTGCGCCGGCGGAACGCTGCCGTCCCGCCGGCTGGCCGGGCAGCGTCTCGCCGCCCAAACCCCCATACCACCCCTAACCTTGTGACCTGGAACACGGAAAGCGGCACGTATACGACCCATTAATGCCGGACGCGCGAGCGATCCGGGCATCCGCCTAACCTCGCGTATTTCGATCTTCCCCTGGAAAAAGGAGTGCATTCATGAAACGACCAATCGTCGCTCTCTCTGTTTTCTTCGCTCTGGCTGCCGCCCTGCAGCCGTTCACCGCCGCCGCGAGCGAGGCGTGGATACTCAACATTCCCGTGCGCGGCATTCCCAACCAGGAAACCGGCATGGTGCGGGCCACCCTCGAGCTCAGCGCCGCGCCCGCCGGCTCGCAGCTCGTCGTCAACGGCACCACCCTCAACCTCGGCGCCACCCAGGTCATCGCGGGCGATTCGGTGACCTACGAAGCCCTCACCGGTAACAACGTCCGGATCACCTACGTGCCGCTCTCGAATTTCGGAGCGGACTTCTGCTCCGGATTCGCCGCCTCGGACAAGAACATCCCGATGCGCTTCGTTGGCGCGCAGGACGTCGTCGCCTACCGGATGTCGACCTACATCGTCGCCGCGCCGATGGCCGAGTGCTCGCAGGTGTCGAAGCACACCGGGGACACGCCGGCCAGCCTGATCCCGAACGATGACGGCGTCGCTCCGCAGCTCGACGCCATCTACAAAGGCCGCAACACATTCGACGTCGCGCTCGTCCTCGACAAGTCCGGCAGCATGGCCGACTTTCCTCCGGGCGCAATCTCGGGTCCGAAAAAGTTCGAGATCCTCAAGACCGCCGTGCAGAACTTCGTCGGCCAGTGGGAGCTGCTCGACGCGCCTCCGGGCGGCGGACCGGAGTGGTCGGGCGACCGCATCGGCCTCGTCTTCTTCGACTCCATCGCGCATCCGCAGGTGCTCGCCGGGGCCGACGCGCCCGCGAACTTCTTCCTCCAGCGCGGCGCCGCCAACGCCTGGGACGAAGTCATCAACGCGGCCAACGCGCTGGCGCCGGGAAGCTCGACGTCGATCGGCGCCGGCGTAAACGAAGGAATGGGCCAGTGGAAGGCCGATCCGAAGAGCGATCTGAACCTCATCGTCGTCACCGACGGCATGCAGAACACCGCGCCGCTGATCTCCCCCACCGGCAGCGGCTTCCTCGGCCTCACGCCGGTTGCCGGATTGCCGCAGGAGCTGCGCAAACGCTTCATCCCCATCCAAACGATCGCGTTTGGCACGCCGGCGCAGGTCGACCAGACCCTGCTCCAAAACATGTCGCTCGAGACGTCCGGCATTTCCTTCCAGGCCATCAGCGCCACGACGATTTTCGATCTCTGGGCGAAGACGCTCGTGGCCATCCTCAAAGGAAACACCGCGTCGATGTCCACGTCGCGGCTCGATACGCTGAATGGCGCGGGACCGAGTGCCGCCGTTCCCGTCGTCGTCGACCGCTCGGCGCAGCGCGCCGTCTTCTCCGTGCAGTGGGCGCCTCCGTCGCGACGTCTGCTCGACCTCGACGTCTACCCGCCGGGCGCCGTCACACCTGCAGTGCCAACGTCGTCGAAGAAAACGGCGCAGGCCTCGATTCAGTCGTTCGACATGGGCCGCTCGTTCGGTCCGGGCGTCTGGACGGTCCGCGTGAAGCGCGACATCAAGAGCGCCGAGCCCGTGCCCTACGCGCTCGACGTCATCTTCCTCGAGAAACACCTCGACTATCAATTCTCGCTCGACAACCTCCACGCGGTCACCGGCGATCCGCTTGGCATCCACGTACTGATCGATTGGGACGGCAAGCCGCTCAAGGGCCTCCCCGACGGCGCCATCAAGGTCCGCGTGCTGCGCCAGCCCGACGGCATCGGCACGATCCTTCACCAGACGCAGCGCGACGTGCAGCGCGGAAACACGATCACGGCAACCGGCGACATCCAGACGCCGGTCGACGCCAAGATCGCATCATTCAAAGGTCAATCCCTCCTCGAGCGCATCACTCCTCGAGAAGTCGCCGTCCTCACGCTCAAGGACCAGGGCCGCGGGATTTATGCCGCGACGTTCCCCGACAGCACCGTGCCCGGCAGGTATGTGTTCGAAGCGTCGCTTGACTGGACCACCGAGCTGACCGGCCACGTCGTCCGCCTGGAAACCGTCGAAGAGAACGTGAAGCCGCGCGCTGACCGGACCAAGACCGAGATCACGCAGAGCACCAACGCATCCGGCGTCACGACGCTCACCGTCACCCCACGCGACCACTACGGCAACTACTTCGGACCCGGCTACACGTCACTAATCCAGGCCCGCGTCCGCGGCAACGAGCGGAGTTTCGTCCCCGACGATCAGGACCAAACCGGCAAATACACCTTCACGATCCCCGGCTCCCCAGAAGTCAAACCCATCATCGACGTCATCGTCGACGGCGTATTTGTATTGGGCGGGGATAACCGATAAATGATTGAGCGTGCAGCGGTGCCCGAAATGGGCATCGCTGCACGGCAGGCTCCAAAGGCTTCCACCACAGAGGCACAAAGGACACAGAGGTAGCGGTTCCTCTGTGTTCTTTGTGTCTCTGTGGTGATTGTTTTTTTGAAAACCACTTACCAAACCTTACAAATCTTCTTACGCACCATCGCCTTATCGTCGCTGCATTGGAACGCTTTCTGGAACTGCGGCAGGTTCGCGACGATCCCATTGATGCGGTATTTCGCGGGTGAGTGTGAATTCGTGACCGCGCTCATACGCGCATTTTCGGGACGCTCGTTTGTGCAGGCCCACTGCGCGAATCCGATAAAGAAGCGCTGATCGGGAGTGAATCCGTCAACCGGCTTCAGATCCTCGTTCTCCGTCTCTTCCTTCCACGCGATGTACGCCAGCAGCGTGCCGCCAAGATCGGCGACGTCTTCACCCGAGGTCAGCTTTCCATTGATCTTGATGTCGTCGATGATCGTGTATTGCGCGTATTGATCGCGGACGCAATTGACGCGATCTTCAAACGCCTTCGCATCGTCTGGCGTCCACCAATCCTTGAGATTCCCCGCCGCGTCGAACTGGCGCCCCTCATCGTCGAAGGCATGCGTCAGTTCATGACCGATCGTCGATCCCGTGTTGCCGTAGTTTGGCGCATCGTCCATCTTCGGATCGTAAAGCGGC
>DATAMS010000104.1:0-5181 GCA_036260495.1 Thermoanaerobaculia bacterium | reverse complement strand
CAGCCACGAAATCGATTCCGGCGTGTGGCCGGGAGTCTCGATGGCGCGCAGCGCGACCTTGCCGATGCGAAGCACGTCGCCATCGCGAACGGCGCGGTGCGGAAACGCCGCATTGGCCTTCGCGCCGAACACGATCTCTGCGCCGCTGCGCGCGGCCAGCTCGCGATGACCGCTGACGAAGTCGGCGTGCAGATGGGTTTCGAGAACGTAGCGGATGGTTACGCCGAGGGTTTTTGCTGCGTCAAGATATTGCCCGACGTCGCGTTGCGGATCGACGACGACCGCCTCACCGCCGTCCGCGATCAGGTACGACGCGTGGGCCAGGCATCCGAGGTAGAACTGGTGGAAGTGCATTGTGCGGGTTGGCGGGTTGGTGGGTTGCCGAGCTGCCTCTTGCCGGGTTGCCTGGTTGGCGGGTTGCCTGGTTGCCTGGTTTCCGGGGTTCCGGGTTGCCGGGCTGACTTTCCAAGTTGCCCGGGCATCTTAGTCCTTGGAAAGCTCGTGTGCTTCGGACTCAGAAACTCGGCAACCAAGCAACTCGGCAACCAGGGCAACCCAGCAACCCATCAACCCATCAACCCAGCAACCAACCCACCAACTACCTCCACGTCATCTCGTAGGTGCAGTTCGAATCGCCGAGGGTCTGGCATTTGGTTTCGACGACGCTGGGATCGGTGCCGCCGTGGCGCAGGATCGATTCGAGATAAAAGCCGGCGGCGCTCGCGCAGTAGATCGGGCTGTAGACCGAATAGTCGCTGCAGATCATCCGTCCGCCGTTCGCGGTCTTCTCGAAACGCACGTTGCCGAACTTCTGAAACTGATTGTGAAACATGGCCTGGTTCTCGAGGAACTTCACCAACTCGGTACTGTCGAGCGATTTGTAGACACGACCAATTCCCAGCTCGGCCGACGCCGCGCCGATCAATGCCAGTACGTTGGGATGCTTCTGCTTCAGCGTTTCGTAGATGGCGCGATCGAGCTCGATCAGCGATGCGAACTCGCACCAGCTCGAAGCGAGCGGAGTCTTGGTGTAGCTGGCCGTTTTCGGAGAGAGCTTGGCGATGATCGCGGCGAAACCTTCTTCGCCCGCCACGTCGGAAAGGAACTGCTTGCGCCCGCCGAACATGACTCCTTTGACTTTGGCGATCTCGGGATTGGGTCCAACGAGAACTTCTTTTCCTTCGAGACGTGGAAGCGGAGCAGCGGGTCCTTTGCGTTGCATGAGCAGAGACATGGTGTGATTCTAACGCGTGTGCGGGGTGTCGGATATGGAGTGCGCTTCCGGCCCGCGAGTTCCAATTGGGTGTGAGGTTTACTAACCTGCATTGAAATGGAACTCAACCTCAGCGACAAAGTCGTCATCGTGACTGGTGGTGCGGCTGGAATTGGCCGCGCCACCATCGAGCGCTTCCAGGCCGAGGGGGCGAAGGCCGTTTCGTGGGATGTGAACGGCGATCCCAAAGTTGATGTCACGGACACAGCCTCCGTTCAGCGTGCGGTCGATGACGTCATCGCACAGCACGGCCGCATCGACGTCCTCGTCAACAACGCAGGCATCGTCCGCGACGCGCAGCTCATCAAATGGAAGGACGGTGTCGCCGGCATGATGGACGACGCCACGTTCGATGCCGTCATCGACGTCAACCTGCGAGGTGTCTTCCTCTGCACCCGCGCCGTCGTGCCGCACATGATCGAGGCAAAACGCGGCGTGATCCTCAACGCTTCTTCGATCGTCGGCGTGTACGGAAACTTCGGCCAGACGAATTACGCGGCCACGAAGGCGGGCGTGATCGGTTTCACGAAGACGTGGTCGCGCGAGCTGGGACGCTACGGCATTCGCGTGAACGCGGTCGCGCCAGGTTTCATCGCCACGGAGATGGTTGCCGCGTTGCCGCAGAAGGTCGTCGATTCGATGGTGTCGAGAACACCGCTGGCGAAACTTGGGGAACCCGAGGACATCGCCAACGCGTACGTGTGGCTGGCCAGCGACGCGGCGAAGTTCGTCAGCGGGGCAGTGCTGTCCGTCGATGGAGGTCTGGTGCTGGGAACTTGACGGCGGTGATACGGGCAAACGCCACCGTCCTGTAACCACATCGGAGCGGTTTTTCGGACATGGTGTCTCTAACCGTCCACTCGAAGGAGGATCCGATGAGGCTTCGTCTCTTTGCCGTTGCAGTGATGTGCGCAACGTCCGCGGTCGCGCAGATGCGCGAGACGGTCAACGTAAACGTCGTCGAAGTGCCGGTGTCCGTCGCCGACTCCAGCGGCAATGCGGTCCGCGGTCTCACCGCCGCCAACTTCGAGGTCTACGACAACGGAAAGAAGCAGACCATCACGGCGTTCGACATGGTTGATTTTGGCTTGAAGGAAACGGCCAGTGCTGTTGCGCCGCTGAACCCATCCGCACGGCGCTCCTTCCTCCTTCTCTTCGACCTCGGATTTTCCTCACCGCGGTCACTGGTCCGTGCTCAGGAGGCGGCGCGCAGTTTCGTCACCACAGCGGTTCACCCACGCGATCTCGTGGGCGTCGGCACAATCGACGTCGATCACAGCTTCCGGCTGCTTACGGCCTTTACGACGGACCACGACCTCGTCGCCGCCGCAATCAGCGATCCGCACGGTTTTCGCGGAAAGGATCCGCTGCAGATCGGGAACCGGACGTTCGTCAGTGACTTGATTTCTACCGACAGCGTGGGAATGCAGGATGCCCAGGATGCGAGTCCGGGAGCGCCGCAGAAATCGGACGCCGCAAAACAGATGGACGCGGAAGCGCGCGAAACGCAACAGCGGATGACCGCCAGCAACGAGGAGTATGTTCGCGATCGCGTCGAGAAACAGATCGACTACCTGGCCGATCTGGCGAAAACGCTGCACGCCGTTCCCGGCCGCAAGCAGATCGTCTTACTGTCTGAGGGTTTCGACGCAAAGTATGTGCAGGGACGAGATGCCCGCGAGACGAAGGCGGATCAACGTGACTTCGCATCGGTCGCCAAGGGAGAGGTCTGGAACGTCGATACCAACGAGCGGTTCGGCACTACATCCAGTCAGTCGATCCTCGATCGGATGGCGCGGGCCTTTCGTTCGTCGGATGTCGTTCTCAACGCCATCGACATCCAGGGAGTGCGTGTTCAAAACCAGAATGCCGCGGGCGCAGGCGGGTCCTCGATATCCCCCAACTCCAATGAAGGACTGTTCGCTGTTTCACGCCCCACTGGCGGTGAAGTCTTCCGCAATACGAATGACCTCAAGAGCAACTTCGACCGCATGCTTCACGCGCAGGAAGTGACCTACGTGCTCAGTTTCCAGGGGTCGGTGTCGAGTCCAGGCAAGCTGCATGATTTGAAAGTGAAGCTCGTCGACTCGCCGGGGCGCGTCTCCTATCGGATGGGCTATTACGAAAACGGTGGCGAGTCAGCAACCGAGCGCTCGCTCAGCACCGCCGAAGTCGTTATCAACGACATTCCCCAGAGTGGCGTGCGCGTCGCCGCGTTCGCAGCTCCATTTCCCGTCGCACACGGCAACTCACAGGTTCCCGTCATCCTCGAGCTCAATGGCGCCGACCTCGCGAAACAGGTTCGGGGAAACGCCGCTGGTGCGGAAATTTATGTTTACGCCTTCGATGCCGAGGGGATCGTTCGCGACCGCTTGTACCAGCGAGTCAAGCTGGACATGCAGAAGATTGGCGATCGTCTTCGCGCCAGCGGACTTCGCTATTACGGCACGCTCGTCCTGCCTCCCGGCACGTATGCCATCAAATCGCTCGTCCTGGCCGGCGAGCCTGATGCGAAGCGGACGAGCGATGCGGACAGGCGTGGCTACGCCCGAACCGACGTCGTCGTGCCGCAAGCGGGCGACGTGGCGCTGCTGCCGCCGATCCCGATCGACGAACAGTCAAAATGGGTTCTCGTCAAAGGGACGGACCGCGGCGCAACGGGCGACTATCCGTTCGAGCTGAGTGGGCAGATTTTCATCCCGAGCGCGACCGCATCGAACAAAGTGGCGGTGGTCGTCTACGGCGCGGCAGCGAACGAGCTGACCTGGGAGACGACGCCGAAAACAAAATTGCTCGGCACGATTCCGGCGATGGGTGCGACGAAGTTCATCCTTCAAGTCGACGATCCCGCGCCTTCCCCGTCGCTCAAGGTAACGATGCACATGAAGGGTGTGGCCGAGCCGCAGACAACGAGCGTCGCACTCGTGCGTCCGTAGCCGGCACAGCAGTACGCGATCCCGTTGATCGATCACGCTGCGCTTGATAGCCTGCCGCGCATGGCAGAGATCTGGACGACCATTCACGAGTTTCAGGACATCCGCTACGAGCGCACCGAAGACGGCATCGCGAAGATCACGATCAATCGCCCCGAGGTGCGCAACGCATTCCGGCCGCTGACGGTGAACGAGATGAAGCAGGCCCTGGACATGGCCCGCGACGACAGCGACATCGGCGTCATCATCCTCACCGGCGAAGGCCCCGACGCGTTTTGCTCCGGCGGCGATCAACGCGTGCGCGGAAAGGGCGGCTACGTCGATCCGAACGAGAAGATCCCGCGCCTCAACATCCTCGACGTGCAGAAGCAGATACGCTCGATGCCGAAGCCGGTCGTTGCGATGGTTGCCGGTTATGCAATCGGCGGCGGCCACGTGCTCCACGTCGTCTGCGACCTGACCATCGCCGCCGACAATGCCCGCTTCGGCCAGACCGGCCCGCGCGTCGGCTCATTCGATGCCGGCCTTGGCTCGTCGTACCTGGCAAGAATCGTCGGCCAGAAAAAAGCGCGCGAGATCTGGTTCCTCTGCCGCCAGTACGACGCGCAACAGGCGCTCGACATGGGCCTCGTCAATACGGTCGTCCCGCTGGCGCAACTCGAAGAAGAGACGCTGAAATGGTGCCGCGAGATGCTGGCGCTCGCCCCGACTGCGCTGCGCTTTCTCAAAGCCGCGATGAACGCCGACTGCGACGGCCAGATCGGCCTCCTCGATTTCGGCGGCGACGCCACGCTGCTCTACTACCTGTCCGAGGAAGCACAGGAAGGCCGCGACGCGTACGTAGAAAAAAGAAAGCCCGATTTCAAGAAGTTCCCGAGATTTCCTTGATGTGCGCTGCGCGCGTTGTCGGTTGTCGGTTGTCGGTTGTCGTTCATTCGCTCCGTGAGATTTCCGCCACAACGTCCAATCGAGCGC
>DATAMS010000043.1:0-7443 GCA_036260495.1 Thermoanaerobaculia bacterium | reverse complement strand
TGCGGATGACTTTGCAGTAGTGATCGGCAAAATCCAATGCGTAGACGAGCGAGACGAAAAGATCGTGCGTCACCGGATCGACCGCTGTACCCGTAACTCCGTGCTCGCCCGATCCGGGAAAAACGCCCGTGGGATCGAAGTTCAACAAGCCTGTGGCGTAGTCACGCAGCGTTCCGTCGCGCAGGACGGCGCGAATGCTTCCGTACAATTCGGTGATGTAGTAAACCGGCGCATCGGCATCGGGAAGCGGATTGGGAACGAAGGCGAGATTGACGGGGAGTTGCAACCCGGTCACGACTCGTTCGACGCGATATCCAGGCTCGAGCACACGCCACGGCGTATCTGCGTTTCGCGCCAGGGTCCCAAAATGCGGCTTGCCATCCTCGGCGTTGAACGAGCTTCCATCGCGTGAGATCCAGAATGCCACCGACGAGGATGGCGGCAACTCGATCGCGGGAAGATAGACGGTTCGCCGTACGCCCTCTTCATCCGCGAAGTCGATGTTCGACTCGGACATTGATAGAGGAAGTACGCCGCTGCTGACGACGGCTTTGACGACGGAATGGTTTTCGGGTGATGACGGTGTCGCGATTTGAACGCCATCGCTGGTGAACGCCAGAAGCGGATGCCCCTCCGCAGAAACGAGGCTGACGGACGCACCACCGGGCAGAGCGATGTCACTGCCGTTCGGATCGTGCAAACGCGGTTGCGGCGATTGCAGCACCTGGACGATCTCGAGAGGCTGCACCGACGATCCCTGCGACGTCGTGAATGCCTGGGTCGTCCACTCACTCCATTCGGTGTCCGGGTCGCCGCTATTATCGCGGAAGCGCACGGCGACCACATAGCTGCTGGAGCCAAGGAGCCGCGCGCCTGACGGGGTGAACTGACCGTCGCCGAGGTGGATGTGGAGGGAGAGAACGCCGGTAGCGCAGGGTGCGGACCAGACGACCGTGGTGAAATCCGCAGCGCGGATTTCCCAATCGCTGCAGACATGGGAATCGAAAGGATCATCGTCGGCGAACGGCGCGGTAGCCATGTGAACGTCGCCGGGATCGGTGGGAATCGTCGCCGACGGCTCGATGAGGACCGGCGCGTGCGGGGGCGTGTTTGCGAACGCCGCGAAACCTGCCGCCATCATCACAAGAACAACGAACGCTCGAGACGATCCACAGCGCGACACCACGTACTCCTGCTCGCGGGAGTGAACCCGCGATCCGTCGATTTGCTTGGACGGCTCAACAAGCGAAGCGTGTACCAGATCGTCTCAACGGATAGTTTCGGAAACTGATCGAGATGGCGGCCGATAGGCCACCGATAATGGACGCCATGTCCCGCTTTCCCGATCCTCGCTACGTGCGCGGCGACATCGTGGCCATGGGCGACGATCTGCGCGTGGAGACGTTGCGCGATGCGTATCGTCACGGCATTTTTCCGTGGCCGCACGAGGAATTGCCGCTGCCGTGGTTCTCACCGCGGCGGCGTACGGTGATTCTTTTTGACGAGTTGCATGTCGGGCGATCGCTGCGGAAAGCGGAGCGGCGCAGCGGCTTCACCTACTCGATCGATCGCGCGTTCGACGACGTCATCGCCTCCTGCGCGGAGACGCCGCGTGGCGAAGAGACCGGAACGTGGATCGGTCCCGAGATCATCGCTGCCTACAAGCGTCTTCATCGCGCCGGCGATGCGCACAGCGTCGAAGTCTGGAAGGGCTCCGATCTCGCGGGGGGCTTGTACGGCGTCGATGCCGGTGGCGTGTTCACTGGCGAGTCGATGTTTCATCGCGCGCCGGATGCTTCGAAGATCGCGCTGCTCTTTCTCATCGAGCACCTCCGCGCGCGCGGCGCGGCGTGGCTCGATTGTCAGGTGATGACGCCGCACATGGAAGCCCTGGGGGCGCGCGAGATCCGGCGGAACCTCTTCCTGGACATGCTGGCGAAGGAGCAGGCGGCGGGCCGGCCGCTTTTCTGACGGATCGGGTCAGCGCACGCACTTCCTGAAGCGGTCATGGCGGCCTCATGAGTAACTCTGCACAATCTCTATCGCATCATTATGGAATCTTGCGCAAAATATCGAATACGGAGGTAGGGATTTCGTCCCACGTGACACTCCTTAGTGAATGCAACATTTTGGGAGGGCTGCGTGGACAAATCCGTGTTGTTTGAGCGCGTGGTTCGTCACATTGGCGAATATCTCGAGACTGACGTTTCCCACCTGACACCCGAGTCGCGTCCTGCCACGGCGCTGGCAGGCCTCGATTCGCTGAAGCTGTTCGAAATGCTGCTGTATCTCGAAGATTCGTTCGGGATCACCTTCGACGACTCGGTGATGGAGCATGTCGAGACGCTCGGGGCACTCGTCGACTACATCGACCGGCAGTTGGCCACAACCGCCGCCAAAGCGGTTTAACGGTACCGGGAGACCAGCAGCGTGCGCGAAGTGGTCATCACCGGAGCCGGCGTCGTTTCGCCAATCGGCAACACGCCGTCGTGTTTTACGGATCGCCTTTTCGAGGGCGGCTCCGGAATCGGTCCGGTCACCCGTTTCGACACGGCGCGTTTCCAGTGCCGGCTGGCCGGTGAGGCGCAGACGGAAGGGCTCGACGACGCTATCTCCGGATCGTTCGCACACGAGATGGTGCGCATGGACCGCTTCGTCCGCTACGCCGTCATCGCGGCGCGCGCCGCTTGCCGGGAGAGCGGCGTCGGCAACGGGCACGGCATTCCGCCGCGCGGAGCCGTGTACGCCGGTGTGGGCATGGGCGGGCTGCCGAACATCGAAACCGGAATCCTGCGCCAGGAAGCGCGCGGTCCGCGCAAGACCCTGCCGTATCTCATCCCTTCGCTGATCCCCAACATGGCCGCGGCGATGGTGAGTCTCGATCTGGCGTTCGAAGGTCCGCAGTACACCTTCTCCAGCGCCTGTGCGAGCGGCAACCAGGCGATCGGCGCGGCATTTCACGCCATCCGCGCCGGCGATCGCAACTGGGCGCTCGCCGGTGGCAGCGAGGCGGTGATTACGCCAATCACGTTCTCCGGCTTCCAGGCGATGCACGCGCTCAGTTATCGCAACGACACGTGCACGCCGCGGCCCTTCGACCGTGCCCGTGACGGCATGATCGTCGGTGAAGGAGCGGCGATGTTCGTGCTCGAAGAGGCGGAGCACGCCGCATCGCGCGGCGCCACCGTACTTGGCCGTATCACCGGCTACGCCACGACCACGGGCGGTGGTGGAATCACGCTCCGCTCCAGTTCCGCCGCGGAGCGCTGTATGCGCGAAGCGGTCGAAGACTCCGGTCTCGAGGCAGAGAAGATCGACCTCATCTTCGCGCAGGCGCCGGGTATGTTGCACGATGATCGCGAGCTGGCTGCAATCGCCGCGACCTTCGATGAGAGCGGTGCCCACGCCGCGATCACCTCCGCCGAAGGTCACCTCGGCCACACGTTCGCAGCGAGCGGTCCGTTGAGCGTCCTGGCCGCTCTCGGCGCCTTCGAACGCCAGGAGATCCCGCCCACGCTCAACCTCGACGAGCCCGCGGCCGGTTTCGAGCCGCTGGATCTGGTGACCGAGCGCCGCTCCGCATCCATCGATCACTGTCTCATCAACTCTTTCGGTTTTGGCGGGGTCAACGCGAGCCTCGTCTGCAGCCGGGCCTGACCTCTTTTTTACCAATGGAGAAACGACCATGAAGAAAGTGCTCCTGACCACCGCCCCCAAAGAAGCTCTCATCGATTTCGACGGCGTAGGAGGAAACTGGTACGACAAGACGGATACGTACATGGCCTGGACCTGCTCGCTGCCGGTCGAGGACCGGCTCTCCGTCACCTGTCCGCCGACCGGTCTGCGCTTCATCAAAGCGAACGTGCCCGATGCGGTCGTGCTCGAATATCCGAGCTGGCACGAGTACCTGGCCGCCCTGCAAAGCGAGCGATGGGACATGGTCGGGATCAGCTTCTACACTTGGTCACAACCCGTTGCGATCGAGATGGCCAAGATGGCGCGCATGGCCGGCGTGAAAGAGATCTGGGGTGGAAACTACGGCATCCTCGGCCCCGGACTGGAACCTTATTTCACGCGTCTGGTGAAGGGCGCGGGCGAGTACCCGGTGCATCAGTTCGTATACGGCAAGCCGCTGCAGCGTCTGCATCACCCGGCCATCCTCGGCGAGTCGAGTTTTCACGGCATGAAGTCGGGCGTCGGCTATCTCTACTCGAAACGCGGCTGCAACATCGGCTGCACGTTCTGCTCGACGCCGGTGTTCAATCCCAAAGAAGATCCGATCGCCGCGGCCGACCTCTACGACGCGCTCGATCAGTACGCCGAAGCGAAGGTGGCGCACGTCATCATCTACGACGAGACGTTCTTCCTCGAGAACGACATTGCCGAATACGTCGTCGATGCGCTCGCGGAGCGCGATCTGAAATGGATCTGTCTCACGCGCGCGGACCGCATCCGCGGCCGCATCGCCGAACTGACCGACCGCTGCATGGATGGCGCGATCATCGGCGTCGAATCGTTCCGCGACTACAACCTCGCCGACGTTCACAAGCGCGACGACGTCTACAACGTCCGAAGCACCATCCGGGAGATGCACGAACACGGCAGACGCGTCCTCGGCACGTTCATCCTCGGCTTCGAGCAGGACGACGCCGAGACGATCCGGTTCGACATCAACCAGCTCGCCAACGAGGGACTATTCGCCTGTCAGCTCACCATCCTGACGCCGTATCACGCCACGAGGCTCTTCCGCGAAATGCAGGATGTGATCGACGAAAAGGATCTCTCGAAGTTCGATCTGTATCACCTCGTCTGGAAGCATCCGAAGATTGCCCGCGACGAAATGCGCGACTTGCTGGCCTGGGCGCAGCATCAGGTCAACGATCCGGCGCGCGTGGCAGTGATGGTCCGCGAGGATATGAAGCGGAAAATGCGGCGCGACATGGCCATGCGGACGGGGGCCGGCGCTGCAACCGCCGCGGCGCCTCCCGCGAATTGATCGGGTAGCCGAGGACGACATGAGCCGCCTGAAACTGCTGTGCGTTCAGCTCGGATTTCACAAGGACTATCCCGACGTATCGACGCTGGCCACGACGTACAACGACGGCCTCTACTACGTCGCGTCGTTCGTGCAGCGCGAGCTCGAGGCCGACGTCGACGTCTGCCAGATGTTCTGGGGTGAAACGCCCGACGACTATCCGCTCGAGACGTATGACTTCATCCTCGTTTCCGCGCTGGCAACGCACTTCTGGTCCAACCGGCCGGCGATGGAGACCATCACCAAGAAAAAGCGTCCCGGCTGCGTGGTGATCATGGGTGGTCCGCACGCGACGTTCGCGCCGCATGAGGCTCTCGAATTCGCCGACTACGTGATCCTCGGCGAAGGCGAGATTCCGGCGCTGCAACTACTGACGGTGCTGCGCGATGGCGGCAACCTCGACGAAGTGGACAACCTCTGCTACTTCGACGACGACGGACATCTGCATCTGAACAAATTCACGCACTACAAAGGCATCGACAACTGCATCAATCCGTCACTCCTGGCGCGCGCGCCGCGCCTGCACTGGGCGACCGTTTCGATGTCTCGCGGCTGTCCGTTCGATTGCTCGTTCTGTTACGCCATCCGCATTCTCGGCCGCCGCTTCCGGCCGAAAGGCATCGATCTCATCGCCGAGGAGTTGGAAGGAATTCATCAGCAGACGGGATGCTCTCGCTTCTACGTCACGGACCTCAATTTCACTACGCGTACCGACTTTTGTCACGCGGTCGCGGACCGGCTCGCGGATCGCGGATTTCACTTCATCGCCATGACCCGCGTCGATGCCGCCGACGACCTCGACCTCCTCCGAAAGCTGCAGCGCGCCGGATTTCAGGAGTACTGCCTCGGCGTGGAGTCAGAGGATCCGGGCGTTCTGAAGGCGTTCAACAAGAAAGTGGATGCCTCGCAACAGACGCAGCGCCTTCTTCGCTTTGCCGAGCTGGATATCTACACGCACTCCGCGATCATCTTCGGATTGGAGGCGCAGGATCTGGCTTCGATCGAGCGCACCGCTCGTTGGTGTGCGGATGCGCGGATCGTCCACCCGACGTTCGTCTGCCTCGCCGAATACCCTTTCCAAACGCTGCTCTACGGATCGCGCCAGGACATCGAGGACCACCGCATCATCACGCAGGTGCCGACGTATCAGCACTACTCGTTCGTCGGCATCTTCCCGCGTCACATGCGGCCGAGTGCCTTGCAGCGCGCCATCATTCGCAGCTACGACGTCTTCTTCGAACGTGCCTTCGAGATCGAGAAGCGCCCGCAACGCCGCATGCGGCTGAAGGCCTACGCAAAGAGCGTGGAGTACGGGCGCGCCGGAATGGAGCGCCACGCCAGTTGGCTGGAGGGCATCGAGAAACCGTACTACACGCCTGATAACCGCTTGCGCGAGGACCTGCTCGCGTCCGACTTCGAGGCGCAGCATGGGCCGTTGCGCAACTGGCTCGGCCGCACCGTGCGCGCCGACGCCGGCTTCGCGCGGGCGTTTGCGCAATGAGCGAGGCGACCGTCATCGAACGCTTCGGGGCCAGCCTCGAGCGCGATCCTGATGCGACGGCGATCACGCTGATCGCATCGGGCGGACACGCCGAGCGGCTGACCTACGCCGGTCTGTTCGACATGGCGCGCCGCGCCGCGTCCGGCCTGGAGTCTCTCGCTCTCCGCCGCGGCGGCGTCGTGGTGTTGTCGATGCCGGCCAGCAAAGAAATCCTGGCGTACTACCTGGCTTGCCTCGGCACTGGCGTGATCCCGCTGATTGCTTCCGGCAGCCATCGCGCGAATGCGTTTCCGTCAGCTCCCGTGCTTACGCTGGACGGCGCCCGCGACCGAATGGCCCTGGGCGAAAAAGACATCGAGCTTCGCGCCGATCCCGATGGCATCGCGCACCTGCAGTCCACGTCCGGCTCGACCGGCGTTCCGAAGACCGCGGTGATCCGCCACCGCAACGTCAGCGCAAACGTGCGTGCGATCGGCCAGGCCATCGGAGAGCGCGACGGCGATTCGGTGGTGAGCTGGCTTCCGCTGTACCACGACATGGGATTGATCTGCGTTTCGTGCGTGCTCTTCTGGCAGCGTCCGTTCGTGCTCACCGATGCGGCGAACTTCGTACGCCATCCGATTCGGTATTGGCTTCAGTTGATCAGCACCTTCCGCGCGACGATCTCGCCGGCGCCGGCGTCGGCGTACCAGGTGTGCGCGCGGCTGGCAAAGCGGCGCTCGTTCGAAGAATTGGACCTCTCAACGTGGAGGGTCGGTTTCTGCGGCGCGGAGCCGGTGCATCCGCGCACGGTCACGGACTTTCAGGAGAGGTTTGCGCCGTACGGACTGCCGCCAACGACGCTGCTCCCCGTGTATGGTTTGGCCGAGGCAACGCTGGCGGTGACCATCCCCGAGCGCGATAGCCG
>DATAMS010000041.1:0-15540 GCA_036260495.1 Thermoanaerobaculia bacterium | reverse complement strand
AGCAGGCGGTCTTGTCGAGCTTTTCCGAAGAGAACGTTTTCGGATGAATCGCGCTCACGCAGTTTCTCGAGTGCGAGCGAATCTCCTGCTGCAGGAAGAGACCCGCGCGAACTCGCATGTCCTCAAAGAGATCACGGCTTTGCTGGGTCACATCTCCGGTTTTCACCGACACGATGTTCACGAGCGCTTTTCCGGGAGCCGAGCGGTCGTCCTCGTCGAATCCCACCGTTTTCTGCTTGATGAGCTTGAGGAGAGGATCACCAAGAGGCAGTTCGAGCTGAAGAACTGGTACGCGCAGCTTCCCTTCATACTCTGGACGCAATGCGATTCGCGGGAGCGCCTTCTTCTCCTCCTTGATCTGGAAAGGCTCGAAGTCGTCGCGATCCTCGTCGCCTTTGTAGATGCGAAGCTCTTCCTTCAGCTCATCGACGATCGTGTCGAGTGCTTCGCTCGGACAGTTAATGTAGAAGAACGCTGTGTTAAGGTCCTCATCAGAGAAGTGCTGCACCTCGGGCTGACGTAAGGCGCGGCCGATCACCTGCTGAATGCGAGTGGCGGACGTGGTCTCTCCGTCGAAGTAGCACACGTACACCGAAGGGTCATCCCAGCCTTCTTGTAGCTTCTTGTTGAAGATGATGTGCGTGAAATTGTCCGAAAGCTGGTCCAGGCTTTTCACGGAGATCGCCCCAACGGGAAGGTTCTTTGTGTTCGTGCATACTGCGATATTGCCTGGTTCAATCCCGTTCTGGTTCACGAGAGTCTTCCAAATAGCGATCGGTCGCGCGTCCCCTGTGTCGTCCTTGGTGTTGCTCGCTTCGACAACATAGATCGCCTTCGGGACGACGTGAGAGTTCTGCCCGGCAAGCCCTTTTTCGAGTGCTTTCCGCCGCACGACCACCTCGGCGAGCATTTCATCGGTTGAGCTGTCGAAGTCCGTAAGTGAGATCGTCGACTTGAGGAGCTGCGCGTCGACCACGGCCTTCGTACTAACCGGAACAACGCGTTTCTTGCGCTCTTCCTCCGACAGGGACGTGAGGTACTGCTGCAGTTTACCCTTCACGGGACTCGCGCTCGCGACGAAGAAACCGGCCGGGTCGAGTTCATCGAGAAGCTCTATCTGCTCCGTCGTAGTGTTGTGCGCCTCGTCGTAGACAACCCACAGCGGACGATGGCGCTTCGTCTTTAGCTGGTCCCAACGCGTACCCTCGCCCCAATCGCTGCTGTTCTCCCGGTGAACGTTCAGACGTTCGTCCTTTTCGGACGTATACCAGGCCGCGACCGTCGAGATAAGAATGGTGATGCCTTCTTCCAGATCCAAGATCCGGTGCCAAGCATCGGCGCTTGGGATGTCGGAGAACTTCAGCACCTCGACCATCCCGCCTCCCAAGAGATGATGGTATTTACCGCCGGATCTCAGATTGTTGAAGGTCTGATCGACGACGCTGCTGAACTTCGTCGTCCAAAGCACGATCGCCGGTCCCAGGCTCCCGATGACGCTCGCGAGGATGGGAGTCTTCCCCGCTCCCGTCACCGCCTTGAGCTGCGAAACAAACGGCACCGTCCGGCCGCTCATTTTGTCCGGGCCGTCGGCGTAGTAGCCGAGCGCCCTTTCTATAATCTTCTTTGCCGCTTCCTGTTGGAAGTCGAGAAGCTCAAGCGGTGGCATTCAGGAGCTCAGCCTCTGCGCTCTCTTCTTCAATGTGCATCTGAGCCACGATGTCGTCCGGGATCTGGCAGAACTTCCAGTTCTTAGTGTCTGCCACACGGCAGAATGTGCCATAGATTCGAAAGGGTCGCTTCAGCTTGAGCTTGTCCACCTCTTCCGCGGCGGCTCTCAGATGCTCCGGCGTTACTTCGCTATCTTGCTCACCGTTCCAGACTAAACAGATTCCCTCCGCGCGATTGTTCTTTCCGATTACGTACCGGTTCCCGGCCAACCGCACGATTCCTCTTCCACGACCTGTTTCGTCCGCCTGACAAATAAGGTTCGAGAGCGCGTCACGTTCAAGCCCGACAATAGCCGCACGGTCAAGTTTTCTGCCGGTTGCGTAGAACGTGAAGCCGGTTTGGTAATCGTCTTTCTTGATCGCCTTCTTGACTCTGACTGCAGTCACGCTCCTGCAGAATCGATCGGACTCCTTTCCCTCTTCGATAAGGATGAACCGCCGACTTCCGCCGTCCCGCTTATTGAGCGACATGACCGCCTCGGCAGTGGTGCCGCTGCCGGCGAACGCATCGAGAACCAGCGAGTCCTTGCCGGCCGTATAGCTGAGGAGCATCTGCATAAGTTCGAGCGGCTTTGGATTTCTGAACATTTCTCGATTCCCGAACAGCCTTGCGAGGTCGTTCGAACCCTTTCTGGCATCAAGCTCTATGACGCTTCGGAGAGGGAATTCCACTTCCTCGAGATATACCTTCAATTGAGGAATGCGAGACTCGGTCTTGCCGAAAAGGATCCGACCTTCCTTAATGAGTTGCTTCATTCGCGGTTCGGGATAACGCCAGCCGTTGTACGGCATGCGGCAGACTTTCTTCGTGACGGGGTGTTCTACGTCGTACTTGTAGCCGTAGATGTCGGGCTTGTCGAGATTACGTCGCGAGACGTATGGCCCGTGTTCGTCAGCGAGGTTGTATCGGGCCAAGTCGCCCAACAGGTCCTTCTGCTCCTTCACGAATGCTTTGAACCTGGCGGGAACCTTCGTGTTCACAGTGCTGGCCTTGATCCCCACGTATGCTTCCATGAGCAGGCGCTTCAGGTCATTTTCGGGACTCTTCCATGATTGGGGCAGACTCGACTTGGACTTGGCGTAGCAGAGGATGTACTCGTGCTCGAGCGCGATGTTAGTGGGATGGTTCGTGGTAGTTCCTTTCCAGACGATCGTTCCTACCCAGTTCTCCTCGCCGAAGATCTCGTTCAGCAGCATGCCGAGGCGAAACAACTCCACGTCGTTGATGCTCACGAGGATGACGCCCGTATCTTTCAAAAGACTCCACAGCATGTAGAGACGTGGAGCCATGAAATTCAGCCACTTCGTGTGCCTGCCGCCGTCCTCGTTCGTCACGTAAACGCTGTCCGAAACATCGGCATCCGGATCTTTGAAACGCTTATCGCTGTACAGGAAATCGTCCTTCCCCGTGTTGTAGGGAGGATCGATGTACACGACATCAACTTCGCCCTCGTATCGGCTCTTCAGAGAGGCAAGAACCTGAAGGTTGTCACCCTCGATGATCATGTTCGGCGAGCCTTCCCCCACCGAGAGCTTCGAGTTTGGCTCGAAGAGCCGAGGGGTAGGGACTCGTTGGCGATAGAGTCTTTTTCCCTCCCAGTGCAAATACAAGCCGCGTGCAGACATCGGCAGAGTTCCCCCTCGATCGAACCGGAATCGAGCTAATGTTAGCTTACCGTTGCCTGGAATCGTTGGGGACTGCCGCGGCGCCTGACGCCGGCCCTCCATCGGCTTGTGTAATCAGACGCGGCGAAACGTTAGCGACTCCTGTCGAGAGGTAAGATGATCGATCATGAACGTGAATCAGCTCATCATCGACTACATCGTGATTTGCGACAAGCGCGGGCAGATTCTGGATCTCGCTGACTTCGTTCGGCTTTGGTCTGTGGCGAACGAGATCGCCGAGGAGCGCGCGAAGGGCGGAGAGTTCAGCTGACGGAAGCGAGTGCACGGGGACGAGGCACTCCGTGCCCCGTCCCGGGTCGTACTAGTTGTCGTTGAAGAGCTCTACGAACTCGTAAACATAGTTGCCGGTGCCGAGGGCGTCGGAGAACTCATTGATGAAGACGCCTTTTCCGCATCCAGTCAGGCCGCCGCTGCCCGGGTTTCCTGACGTGGAGGCCACCTTGTTCCAGGTGCCTGCGGTGCCGACTGCGCCGCAGTTCGCACGCTGGAGGCTCTTGCCGCCGCTCGTATCCATCGCCACGGTCGCCCCGTCGATCACCGTACCGCCGCCGTCTTTCAGTGTGTAGGTTTCGCTGCCGTTGATCTGCGGCATGTTGTCGCCGCTGTTGATGTAGACGACGTTCGAACCGAGAGTCACTCCCCAGAACGACTCGAATGCGGCCTTCGTTGCATTGCGCCCGACGACGACATAGCCGTGCGACGGGATCAACGTGCTCGAAGGAATCGTGTAGGTGAGAGTCGCATTCGCCTGCACGAGTTGGTAGCCGCTGATGTCGATGGCATCGTCGTTGTTGAAGGTGAGCGGCAGACCGGCGGCCGTCTTTTCATTCGGCCCTTGGTGCACCAAACCGTCCGCGTCGGCGGTGAAGCCGCTCGTGCCGTCGGTGGTGATCTTGATGTTGCCGACGCAGTAGCCGGTGGTGCTCATGTTCGTCGAGCCCGGGTTTCCTTCCTCGGTCTGCAGGACGAACGCGGCCGGAGAGGTGACGCAGGAAGTGGAGCCGGCGCGCAGAACGTGATCGACGACATCGATGCGCGGGAGATCCCAACCGGTCGATTCTCCATCGCCAACGCCGATGACGGCCAGCGCTGGCGCGGCCTTGTTGAAGTACGTCGGATTTGTGCTGCTTTCGGAGCCATGGTGGTTCACCTGGAGCACGTCGATGCCGCCGGTGGTGATGAGGGGATTCGCTCCGCCGGGGCTGATGGCGTTGATGACACTGGTCTCGACGTCGGTCTGCGTGGTCGATCTTCCGGTGCAGGCGTCGCTGCCGCCGCCGAGGTCTCCGGCCCAGAGATAGTCGAATCGTCCGTACTTCACGAGCACGGCGATAGAGCGGTCGTTTTCATCAGAGACCGTTACGCTGCCCCCTCCGATGATCGAGCCGTTGCGCGCGATGCAGGTGAGCGTGGCTCCGTTGCCGAGGTTGATGACGGTACCGACCGGCATCGCGATAGGGCTGCCGCCCGTCGTTGTTGCCGCGGCCGTGTTCCAGCCGGTAACGCAGGTAGAAGTGTTCGTCGACCCGTTGTAATAGTTCTTGGTGTGGACGTTGTACCCGGCGGTCACCACCTCGTCCATGCCGCCCACGTGATCGCAGTGCTGATGGCTGACGATGGTGTAGTCCAACCCGTTCGCGGGCTGGATGCCAATGGACTTGAGGTAGGGCACGACGTAGTTCGTGCCTTTGCTCGTGTCGCCGGCGTCCATGAGGACAGTCGTACCGTCAGGCCCTTTGACGAGAACGGAGAGCCCCCAGCCGACATCAATCACGTGGATCTCGAGATTCTGCGCGGCGAGGGGGAGTGTGACGAGGAAAACGACGAGGAGAGATACGAGAGAGAGGAACCTTCGCATTACAACCTCCTATCAGACGCGGAGGAATATAGTGGGAAGGATGGCAGGGTGCCAGTAAAGTGACGTGGGTCACATTTGGGGGACAGCGGGGCTATTGCGGCCAGCGCAGCGCGGCCCTGAATCCTCGGATGCTCTTGGCCAGGAAGTCGGAGTTAGCAGATGCAAAGTCCAGCAGTTCGTGGGCGAGGATGGCGTCAACTGATTTGCCGTCACGTTTCGCGATGCGCTCGAGGGCGAGGACCTCGAAGCGAGGGATGCGCACTTCGAGGTCTGCGAGCCGGAGGAGAGTGGGGATTGCGCCGGCCAAGTCTGCGCCCAAGGCTGCTTCGACCGTCTCCTGTGACCAGAAGTCCATTCCGAACGAGACCAACTCTCCCCAGGGCAGCACCAGACCTGCGCACTTGCGGATGCTTTCCAACTCTCCCACATCCATCCAGCCACGAACCTCGTGCAGGGGCATATCGAGGATCTCGGCGGCTTCGGGGACGGAGTAGGTGTCCTTTGGTTGGAGAAAGAGCTGTCGGATGTGCGTCATGGGGTCGGTCATGGCATGATCCTCGTGCGTGTTCGCTTCTGTCATTGGTTAGCGCTAGACTAGCTGTATGCAACTAGCTAAATAGTAACAGTTGAATGCCGCGATGGTCAACGCAATTGGAGAAGTTCGTGATGAAACCTTCGCCGGGTGAGGCAAAGATTTTCGGCGCAGCGATGAAACGGTGGCGAGAGAAGCGCGGCCTGACTCAGGAAGGCCTCGCGGGCCTTGCTGGCATCGCGAGCAGTTACCTCAGCCACATCGAGCGAGGCGAGCATGTGCCCAGCCTAACCATCATCCTGAAGCTATGCCTCGCCCTGAACCTCACGCCCGGAGAGCTGCTGTCTGACTTCACGCCTGCGTCGATGAAGAAGCTGCGCTTCGAATGAGAGCAGTGCGGCAAAAAAGCGCAGAATGACGTCTGGTGAGCCGGCTCAATGCACTCGATTTTCCTGTAGTCGCGAGTAGCGACGAGTGCCACCGAGCCGGTGGCGGACCAGCCGGCGGGCCGCCAGCGCTCCACCCACCGTCGATCCTGCCGCGGTCCCGCTCCTCGGCATCACCGGTGCGTCGATCGTCAAGCTCACCGACGCCGATTTCCGCACTGATCTCGATCGTACCGTTGCCAAGTCAACCGACACGCCGTCCACGCTGACGGCCGAGGACCTGCGCGGAGCACAGGGTTGCATCGATCTCACACGGCGCCGACACGGAATCGATCCTTTACCAGGATAGTGGGGGAGAGCAAGTCTCTGTCCGCACCTTCTTGCCAGAAACGTCACCGCCGAGAGGAACTGCGACTTCGCGGCAATGTTTGACGAGCGGGACTTCGCGGCGTGTCAAGATGTGGGCGATGCAATTTCTGCGAGGGAAACGAGGCGCGGTCGTCGTCAGGCTGCTGCTTTCGCTGGTTCTCGTTGCTTGTCGTCGCGATGAGGGGGCGGCGGCGATCGAGGGAACTTGGCGTGCGGTGTTGATGTCGCCCGGCGGCGAGTTGCCGTTTACGTTGCGGATCACGCGGCGGGGCGAGGCGCTGCATGCGGTCATCGTGAATGGCGCGGAGCGGGCGCCCGTGAGTGCGGTGAATGTGACGGGCGATTCGGTGACGTTTCGGTTCGATTGGTACGACTCTGCGATCCTGGCGAACGTTTCGAACCACGGCAATTCGATGGCGGGTGAGTGGGTCAAGACCGGATCGAAGGGTGCGTCGCATATGCCGTTTCGCGCGACACGCGGCGAGCTTCCGCGGTTTCTGCCGGCGGCAGCGAATCGCAGTTCGACCGGCGATGTCAGCGGCATCTGGAAAGCGGCGTTTGTCGATGCCGATGGCACTTCGCCGGCGCGTGGAGAGTTTCATCAGGATGCTGGCACGAGCCATGTCGCCGGCACGTTTCTGACGCCCACTGGCGACGATCGTTATCTCGAAGGTTCGTTTGAGAATGGCATTCTTCGTTTGTCGGCCTTTGACGGCGCGCACGCGTTTCTTTTTCAAGCGCGGGCAGCCAGCGATGGGACATTGGCCGGCGATTACTGGTCGCGCGATTCGTATCACGCCACCTGGACTGCCACGCGCACCGACGACGCGGGCGCGATGCTCCCCGATGGTTGGAAAGATGTTGCGCTGACGAATGCCGAGGGACGGTTTCAGTTTCGGTTTCCCGATCTTGAAGGACATCCCGTTTCGCTCAGCGATGAGCGTTTTCGCGGCAAGGTCGTCCTCGTCAACATCTTTGGATCGTGGTGCCCGAACTGTAATGATGAAGCTCCGCTGCTGGCGGCGTGGGATCGGAAGTATCGCGGTCAGGGACTCGAGATCGTCGGGCTGGCGTACGAGCTGACCGGCAAGGCGGCGCGCGACCGCGAGATGGTGGAGCGCTTTGCGAAACGCCACAACATTCATTACACGCTTCTTCTCGCGGGCGTGAGCGACAAGGCGAAGGCGTCGGCGACGCTTCCCGACATCACCCGCGTGCTGGCGTTTCCGACGTCGATCTTTGTCGGACGCGATGGAAAGGTGCGCAAGATCTACTCCGGATTCGCGGGGCCGGGAACGGGCAAGCACTACGACGAGCTTCGAACGGAGATCGAGTCGCTGATCGATACGATGCTCCGCGAAGGAGCAAAATCATGAACGACTTCGAGGGGCGCGTCGCCATCGTCACCGGTGCGGCGCGCGGATTGGGACGCGCGGCGGCAGAACGTTTGTACGAGCGCGGCGCGGCCGTCGCTGTGAATGTGCGCGATCGTGCGCGGGCGGAGTCGCTGGCGCAATCGCTCGGCGAGCGCGCGCTCGCGGTTCCGGGCGACATCGCTGCGGCTGGTGTGCCCGAGGAGATCGTGCGGGCGACGGTAGAACGGTTTGGACGCGTCGACATCCTCGTGAACAATGCTGCCTTCGCGCGCTCGACGCGCTTTCCGAATCTTTCGGCCGAGGAGTGGCGGGAGGCGCTGGAAGTGAATCTCACGGCGCCGTTTCTCTTCACGAAGGCGGTGATGCCTGTGATGAAAGCGCAGAATTACGGACGCATCGTCAACATCTCGTCGTCTGCGGGCCGCACGGTGAGCACGCTCGGCGGCGCCCATTACACCGCATCGAAAGCCGGACTCCTCGGGCTGACCCGCGCGTCCGCAAAAGAGCTCGGACCGTTCGGCATCACGGTGAACGCCGTGTGTCCGGGGATGATCGATACGGAGCTGACGCACGAGAACGCGAGCTCTGACTTGCTCACGCGACTGGCGGACGGATACCCGGTCCCGCGGCTCGGGACGTCGCTGGAGGTTGCGGATTTGATCTGCTTTGCGGCGTCCGAGGCGGCGGGGTACATCACCGGGGCATCGTTCGATATTAATGGTGGGGATCTGATGATGTGAAGTTCGGTTTGCGTGTCGTGTCTTTGCCGAACAAAACGAAATGTCGAATGTTGAGTGTTGAATGTCGGGTGTTGAATGGGCCGAAGGCGCGTCATTCAACATCCAACACTCAACATTCAACATCCAACATTCCCGAGAAATCACGGACGCCAAGTTTCGTCACCGCCGGCCGCGCGTTAAAAAGCAGGGGAGGTAGCACTCATTGAAAGAAACCACTCGTGTCCTCGTCGCTCTTGCGGCCGCGCTGATTTGCGGGATCGCCATCGCTGCTTCGCACAATTCTTCGCTGCTTCGCGCGGTCGATTTCATCGTGCCGGTGGGGACGTTGTGGGTCAACGCGATTCGGATGACGGTGATCCCGCTGGTCGTGTCGCTGCTGATTACCGGCGTAGCGTCGGCGGACGATTTGCGATCGATCGCGCGCATCGGTGGACGAACGTTGCTGATGTTCGGGGTGCTGCTGGTGGGGACGGCGGTCGTTGTCATTCCGCTCTCGCTGGCGATGTTTCAGTTGCTGCCGCGGCGGCTCGGCGTGATGGCATTGCCGTCGGGAGCGGCGGAGGCGGCGGGTGGGCTGGCGGGAGCGGGGGAGAGTCAGACGTTTTCGGCGTGGCTGTCGTCGTTGCTTCCTTCGAATCCGATCGCGGCCGCGGCATCGGGCGCGATGATGCCGCTGGTTCTTTTCACGCTGCTCTTCGCGCTGGCGGTGGCGCGCACGCCCGGCCCGGCGCGCGCGACGCTGCTCGGATTTTTTCGTGCGCTCGGCGAGGCCATGCTGACGCTGGTGCGGTGGGTGGTCATGCTCGCGCCGCTCGGCGTGTTCGCGTTGGTGCTGCCGCTGGCGGTTCATGCGGGCGCGGAGCTGGCGGGCGGGATTGGTTTCTACATCGTCGTCTATTCGGCGGGCAGTCTCATCGTGACGCTGTTGCTGTATCCCGTGGTTGCGCTGGCGGCGCGGATCTCGATGCGGCGCTTTGCGAAGGCAGCGTTGCCGGCGCAGCTCATCGCCTTCAGTTCGAGCTCGTCGATCGCATCGCTGCCGGCGCTTGTCGAAAGTGCTGAGCGCGGACTGGCGCTTCCGAATCGCGTCTGCGGATTCGTGCTGCCGCTGGCGGTTTCGACGTTCAAGATCGCAGCGCCATTGTCGTGGACAGTGGGCGCGCTTTTCATCGGCTGGTTCTACGGCATTCCGCTGCACGCGACGGCAATCGCGACGATCGCGTTTGCTGCAGTTTTCCTGGCCTTTGCGGTGCCGGGCATTCCGAGGGGCGCGTTCATCATGCTCACGCCGTTGTTTCTGGCGATCGGTCTGCCGGTCGAAGGGATCGGCATCCTCATCGCGGTCGATGCGATTCCCGATACCTTCTCGACGGTGCTCAATGTGACCGGCGATCTGGCAGCGACGGCGCTTGTGGCGAGAGGGGAAGATGGGGCGGCGGTCGAAGCTTGATCCGCAAAAAAAAGCGGGACCACCCGTGAGAGTGGTCCCGCCGCTGCATCGCGATTCGAGAAACGTTAGTCGTTGAATTCGAGAGCGACGTCCGACTCACAGAAGTCGAACATGGCCGGCTCGGATTCGGAACCGTCGGCGTAGACGGCTTTCACGTGCTGCTTGCAGGCTTCGTTGTTGGTCGACTTGTCCCACACGAGCTCGACGGTCTGGCCCGGCTTGATGCCCTTGCCGATGTCGAAGAAGCCGTACTTCTCGCCGTCTTCGGAAACGAGGATCTTCGTGATGACGGTCTTCGTGCTGTTGGTGACCTTGAATTTGTACTCCTCGGCGTACGCGGAAACCGAGGCCAAAGAGGTCAGGAGAAGGGCGAAAAGCAGTACTTTGACAGACGTTTTCTTCATGAAAGTGATCTCTCTCTTGTATTGGATTAACAGCGCACCGGGTGGGTCCCCGGCGTGGACGATGAATGCATAGTATAACTGTCGAAACCGGTACGCAACAGGTTTTGAATACGGGACTTACGGCCGCGAAGTGTATGGGCTCCCCTTTGTCCGTGAGCAGCAAAACGCACTGTGGCGTCCAGCGATTGTTCAGCGTAAAGTGCCGCGTACGGGCCTCGTCCGCCTTCCAAATCCAATTGAATACATAGAGGAGATCGTGCCATGGCTGATTCCTTTTCCTCCACGACCAGCACTTCGTGGGGCGGCAACATTCTCGGATCGATCAAGAGCGTGTTTTTCGGTTTCATCCTGTTCGTGGTCTCGGTTCCGCTGCTGTTCTGGAACGAAGGGCGGGCCGTCCGCACGTCGAAAGGGTTGACCGAGGGACTTGGGGCGGTCGTGTCGGTGCCGTCGGATTCTGTTGACGCAAGCAAAGAAGGAAAGCTCATTCATACGAGCGGCGCGGTGAAGACCGACGCGCCGGTGGCCGATGACCAACTGGCCGTGCAGGCGACGGCGGTGAAGCTGGTCCGCAACGTCGAGATGTTCCAGTGGAAAGAGCACGAGAAGAGTGAGTCGCGCAAGAAAATCGGCGGCGGCACCGAGACCGTGACGACCTGGGACTACAAGAAAGAGTGGGCCAACGGCCGCATCGACTCCTCGAACTTCAAGCATCCGGAAGGGCACGAGAATCCCGAGGCTCCGCCGTTTGAGACCAAGACCTTCACCGCGAACAAGGTGACGGTTGGTGCCTACACGATGTCGCAGGAGCAGCTCGGGCAACTGAACAATGCGACTGCTCTGCCGGTCGACGCGGCGGCGCTCGAGCAACTGCCGGCAGACGTCAAGGATCGTTTCAAAGTCTCCGGCGGGAGCTTCTACGCGGGCGACGATGCGGCAACGCCGAAAGTCGGCGACGTAAAGATCTCGTTTCAGGTGGTCAATCCGTCTGCGGTCAGTCTCGTCGGCGTGCAGAGCGGGCAGTCATTCGTGCCGTATCAGACCTCGACCGGAACGTCGATCCTGCTCGTCGAAGAAGGGACACTCACCGCGCAGCAGATGTTCAAGAAGGCGCAGGACGCGAACACGTTCCTGACCTGGCTGATCCGCGGCGGCGGATTCTTCCTGATGTTCATCGGCATCTTCATGCTCTTCCGTCCGATCGTGGTGTTTGCGGACGTGCTGCCGATTTTCGGGACGATGCTCGGCGCCGGAATCGGGCTCTTCGCATTCCTCGGCGCCGCGATTCTGTCGTTCCTTGTGATCGCCGCGGCGTGGGTGTTCTACCGTCCGATGATCGGCATCACGATGATCGTCCTCGCCATCGCAGCGCTCTACTGGTTGGTGAGCGTGGGCAAGAAGAAGAAAGCGGTTCGCGCGGGGATGGTCACACCAGTGCCGGTGTCAGTCTGATGAAGAGTGAAGTGTGAAGAGTGAAGTGTGAAAAAGGAGAAGAGTGAAATCGTTTCACTCTTCACGCTTCACACTTCACTCTTCGATTACGGCGTGCAGGCCGAGATCACGACGCGGCAGCGGCGGCCACCTTCGTGGCGGCAGTGCTCGACGGCGCTTTCCTTCGCCTCGCGGAGGCTGCTGTTCTGAGCCCAGCCGTAAATCCGGCCGCCCTCACCCGTGGCGAGCGCGCCGCAGCTGTTGCGGAACCAGACCTCGACTTTGCAATCGCGTCTTTCGCAGTTTTCGAGAGCGCGTCGCTCTGCTCCGGCGCGGGTGCCCGCGTTATCCGCGTAGCCGTAGTTACCTGTGCGTGTGGAGTAGGCAATCGCACCATAGCGATCACCGCGCGCGATGGCGGCTGTTCCGATGAGAGTTGCAAGAGCACCAACAGCAAGGATTCGCTTCAACATGGTTGTCCCTCTTTTCTCGTTTGTTTGAAACCTGAAGATCCGGCCGGATGGTCCGGACGCGTTGGAAATCTGAATCAGGAATGCGAATCGATGGCAGCCGCGGCGGCGATCTTGTCGTCGACGTACTTCCTCTGACTGAAACGAAGGATGCAGATGGCCACCGTCATCGCCACGACCGTCGCGGCGAGGAGGCCCAGCTCCACCAGCGTGTTGTGAAAGATCGCCGGATTGACCTCGGTCTCCGTCGACGTGGCCGTGATCACCAGCATGCGCCGGATCGCGGCGATCGAGCCGATGATCAGGAAGGGCTCGGCATTCAGCGTGTGCGACTTGAGCGAAATGGCCACCGTGTAGACGATCTCCATCGTCATCATGACGAGGAGCACGGTGTTGAGGATCTCGATCGACTTGTGCTCGATGATCTTCGGTCCTCCCTGCGTCGCTTCCCACAGGTCGTGCATGCCTGAGTAAAGCAGCAGCACCGCAACCAGAACCAGCGCGACACCGATCAGCACCAGTACCGCGCTTTCAGCGGAGCCGAGGTAAACCGATGCCTTGGACGTCCATGTGGAACCTTCTTCGTGTTCGCTCATACGCACAGCAGTATAGGCCGGCCTGGCGCCGCGGCAATCAACGAATCGTTCGCGGGCGGCGGCCTGAATCGTCTATCGAAAGGATCAAGTCGCCGTGGTAGGCTGAACGGAGACCAAAAACCACGTCAGGGAGAGCCTCTTATGTTATTGGAACGAAAAACCTATGTCGTCAAGGAGCACGTCGCGTTCGCAAAGCTGACTGCCACCTACGACCTTCTCGATGCCGAGAGCGGAGCACCGATCGGAATTGCCAAAGAAGAGCCGCCAGGCTGGGCCAAGTGGATGCGGCTCGTCGCCAACAAGCACATGCTGCCGACGGCGATCAATATCTACGAAGGAACGAGCACGACGCCGCTGGTTTCGATCCAGCGCGGCTTCACGTTTCTCCGGGCCAAAGTGGCCGTGGTGATGGGCGACCGTACGATCGGCCATTTCGAAGCGAAGCTGATGTCGATCGGACCATCGTTCCGCATTCTCGATGCGCAGGATGTCGAGATTGGATCGGTGAAGGGCGACTGGAAAGGCTGGAACTTCCAGATCACGAGCTCGGCCGGCGAAGAGCTGGGATCGATCACGAAGAAGTGGGCCGGGCTGGGGAAAGAGCTGTTCACGAATGCCGATACGTACGTGATCGCGCTCTCTGCTGGCGCTGCTGGCCGGCCGGACGTCGCCGCGCTGCTTCTTGCGGCGGGACTGGCCGTCGATACGGTTTATCGCGAGAAGAAGTAAGAAACAAAAACGGAGGGCGGGCGTGTCGTCTTGACCCGCCCGCCCTCCGAAGTTTTGTTGGCGGCCTACGAAACCGTAAAGTTCGCGGACTTCGTGCCCTTCTGAGCGCCGGCGTCGTCAGTCAGCACGACTTCCAGCGTGTACTTGCCCTTTGGCCAGCCCGCCGTCGGAGGCGAGAACGTGAAGTTCGCGGTACCGCTGCTGGCAAGGTCGATCGTCTTCTCGAGGCCCGGGATCGGACCTTTCGTCTGCCCTTCAACCTCATCGATGAGCAGGCGTCCCGTCACTTTGACTTTGCCCGCGCTGGAGATATCGGCAATGGCATAAACCGTATCGCCGGCCGCAAACGCCGCGGTCTCCGCTTTGACCGCCTCGTCCTTGCCGAGCTTCAGCGATTTGATTGCGGTTTCCGTGGTGCAGGAAACGGCCAGAAGCATCAGCAGGCCCAGGCCGGCCACGATCCATTTTGTTCTTTTCATTCTTGTTCCCTTTCCCGAGGGTTCGGCCTCGGGTCCGACGTGTGTTGTCAGAGCGTGCCGGTTGCGCGCCCCATTTTGTTCATCACTCAGATTTCTTTTCGCACTTCAACAGGCGCTCGTCCGTGATGTTCCAGGTCGCGGAGTCATCGCACAGCGCAACCGCGGACACGATGCACTCGTCGCCGTCTTCGTCCACGATCTTGATGTCGTACTTATTGCACTCGATGTCGGTCAGGGTGAACACGCCACCGTTGGCCTTGATCACGTTATCGCCGAGCTGATCGGGGCCCCACTCGTCCTTCTCGCTGGTCGGCGAAAGGAACAGATGGTGAATCTCCCACTTGCTCTTGTTGTGGACTTTGATGCTGGAAGCGGCAAAGGCGGGGATGGAGATGGAGAGAACCGCAACCGCGGCAAAAACTGTGACGACAAGTGTGTGACGTACCTTGCTCATGTGGCTCCTTGTTGTCGATGAGGCATCGACCAGATTGGGTTTTATCGCGGGAGACGCGGAAGCAACATTGCCGCCGCGCCACACCGCGGACTCGATTGATTGATTGTTTTTGCTTGTCCGGCCCGGCAGCGCAGACGCCGCCGCGGTTACCAGATATCGTGGATTGCGACCGGTGTGCGGGATGGGTAGGTGCATGAGGGAGCGAGTAATGAGTGGGTCTGAATGCCCTGGCATTTTCTTGCTTGGTCCGTGCTGGTCTGGGACGTTTGACGGGCGCTGAAGATACGCGGTTCCGAGTGGAAAGTCACGGGCTTTGTGATGGGAATCCGGCGGCTTCGGACGGGGAGATCTGGGGCAACTCCGGAGCGCTTGGGACTGCATTTAATCCCCCGTTAAGACTTCTGGCCGGCATACCGAGCTCGCATTCGAGCGCCTTCTCCCCCCACGCTTTTCAGTGGGGGAGAAGGCGGCCGAAGGCCGGATGAGGGCCACTTGGCTGTCGCATCGGCATTACACAAGAACCTGCTTTTCAATCGGGCCACCCCTGGCGAACGTCGCAGTTGTCCCATCGTGCACGGCCGCTCATCCGTCTTCGGCGCTCGATTGCGAGGGGTCGGGATAAGGGTGTGAGAAATGCCGCGCCAGGAAGCTGGTCGCTTTCTACCCGCAGACCCTGGCACCGGGCGCGCAAGGACAAGTGCCCCTCCGAATGCGCTTTCTTCCTTCAGGGTGGAGGTCGGTTGGCGGGTCTGCTTTTGACCAATTACAAATTCATTAAAGAGTGCTTACAATAGACTTTGCATTGTGAGTTACAGGTAAGTTCTGGTAGCATGCACAAATCAAAGTGCACTGA
>DATAMS010000086.1:0-3457 GCA_036260495.1 Thermoanaerobaculia bacterium | reverse complement strand
AGCCTTTTCCAGACGACCAAAGCAACGAGCGAGACGATTGCGTTCAGCACTTTCCTCGACCGAGTCAACCAGGGCAGCGTCGAGAGCGTGAGGATCCGCGGCGACGATGTGCAGGGAGAGTTCAAGCAGGCTGGCCCCGCTCCGAAAAAAGAATTTCACACCACCGCGCCGACGAACTATCCGGCCATGATCGACCAGCTCCGCGCGCGGAACGTCAAGGTCGAGGTCGAGCATGCCGCCGACGCGCCCTTCATCACCGCCCTCATCACCTGGGCTCCCGTGCTCTTCCTGGTCGGCCTCTGGATTTTCTTCATGCGCCAGATGCAGGCCGGCGGCAACAAGGCGCTCTCCTTCGGCAAATCGAAAGCGAAGCTCCTTTCCGGCAACGCGAAGAAGGTCACGTTCAAGGACGTCGCCGGCGTCGATGAAGCCAAGATCGAGCTGCACGAGATCATCGAGTTCCTCAAGGAGCCGCAGAAGTTCACCAAGCTCGGTGGCAAGATCCCGAAAGGCGTTCTGCTGATGGGCCCTCCCGGCACCGGCAAGACGCTCCTCGCGCGCGCCATCGCTGGCGAAGCCAACGCGCCCTTCTTCTCAATCTCCGGCTCCGACTTCGTGGAGATGTTCGTCGGCGTCGGCGCCTCGCGCGTGCGCGACCTCTTCGAACAGGGCAAGAAGAACGCCCCCTGCATCATCTTCATCGATGAGATCGACGCCGTCGGCCGTCATCGCGGCGCCGGACTCGGCGGCGGTCACGACGAGCGCGAACAGACCCTCAACCAGCTCCTCGTCGAGATGGACGGCTTCGAGTCCAACGACGGCGTAATCCTCGTCGCCGCCACGAACCGTCCCGACGTTCTCGACCCTGCCCTTCTCCGTCCCGGCCGCTTCGACCGCCGCGTCGTCGTCGACCTCCCCGACCTCAAAGGCCGCGAAGGCATCCTGCGTGTTCACACGCGAACGATTCCGTTGTCCGAGGATGTCGATCCGGTCGTGATCGCGCGCGGTTCACCCGGATTCAGCGGCGCCGACCTCGCCAACCTCGTCAACGAAGCCGCGCTGAACGCCGCGCGCTACGACAAGAAGAAAGTCCAGATGGTCGACTTCGAGTTCGCGAAGGACAAGGTCATGATGGGCGTGGAGCGCAAGTCGATGGTGATGAGCGACCGTGAGAAGAAAAACACGGCGTATCACGAGTCCGGACATACGATCGTCGCCGCGGTTCTCCCCGCCGCCGATCCGCTCCACAAAGTCACGATCATCCCCCGCGGCCGCGCCCTCGGCCTCACGCAACAGCTCCCGACCGAGGATAAGTATTCGTATTCGAAGCGCTACCTCGAAGCGATGCTGGCCGTGCTGATGGGCGGCCGCCTTGCCGAGGAGATCTTCATCGGCGAGATCACCACGGGCGCCGGCAACGACATCGAGCGCGCCTCGGCCATGGCTCGCCGCATGGTCTGCGAATGGGGCATGTCCGACCTCGGCCCCGTCACCTTCGGCAAGAAAGAAGAAGCCATCTTCCTCGGCCGCGAGTTCGCCCAACACCAGGACTTCTCCGAAGCCACCGCCGTCGAGATCGACCGCGAAGTCAAACGCATCCTCGACAAGGCCTACGCCCACGCGAAGGAAATCATCACCGCCCACAAGTCGTCGCTCGACCGCATCGCAAGAAAACTCCTCGAGCGCGAAACCCTCGAAGGCTGGGAAGTCAACGACATCCTCCGCGAAGAAACCGGAACGGACTACCTGAAGATGAAGGAGTACTACCCCGAAGCCAGCCCCGGCGAAACAATGACGATCGCACCAGGATCGGGGCCATCAACGGACGTCTCGACGCCAGTTGCGCAGCCACCTGCGCCAGCGCCGGTGCCCGATCGAACGTCGTAATTCCTTACACGAGTCCGCAATGTTGAGGGCCGCCGCAAGGCGGCCTTTTTTGTTGGGATGTGGTGCCGCCAAAGCGATAGCGCACCTTGAAACCCCGAGCGGGGTTCGCCGGTCGTCGCCTCGATCCAGAGCATCTCACGCGGCGTGGGCGTGTCAGTGACGGAGCACTCAGGTAGGGATGTCGTCTCCCGAAGACACTCCTATCCAAGGAGCACACGAAAGATGAACGACCAGCCGACGACAACTTCTACCGACGCCGCGCCGCCGCCTGCATACCAACCTGCTGGTGTTGCTTCCGACGTTGAAGAGCGGAAGCTTGCGCTGGACGAGCAACGGTATCAGCTAGAAAAAGAACAAGCTCAATTCCAACGAAAGCAAGCCGTGTGGACGGCCGTTAGTACGATCATACCCATCGCTGTGGCGCTTGCTACAGTTATCGCGTCATTCTATACGCTTACAAAGCAAGTAGAACTACAGCGAGACATTCAAGCATCGCAAGCCGCTGCACAATTTCAACTAACGGCGGCCCAGATCGTGGCCAACAATACAGATCCCTGGCTCGCTAAGGGTAAAGCGCAAACACTGCATGACCTTTTCCCAAAGCAATTGTCACAGGATTGGGTTGATCAATTTGACGCGGCGCGCTACTGCCAGCCGGCATATGAGGACCACATCTTATTCGCGCGACTCGCCGTAGAGCATCCCGATCAGCGGGATTCCATCGCTGATGTCTGGCTTCAGCTCTACTGCGATGAAGGAAATACGCCATTCACCGCATGGCTACGTACTGGCAAAACACCGCCGCCACCGCCGGTGCCAATCGTCGCACCGCCCTCCGTGAGGCACGTAACAAAGAGCACAGGAAAATGAGTATCTCAGTAATTACGCTGCGCCATCTGTGATCCATTGGTTGAGGAGTCACCTGCGGATGCACACGGGGAGGACGGATCGAAGGGATCAGCTCTGCGGTGTGAAGTAACAAAAGTTTGGCCGCCCCCCCGCCTTACTTTCGGGGCATGAGGAGGGGTCAGGTCGAAACCGAAACTGACGACGGACTACGTCGAGAGAAATGTTCGTACCGAGCGTCGTCAGTTTCGGTTTCGAGCTGACCCGTTCCCACGCGCGACGAGAAAACTCCTTGAGCGCGTCCGGAAGGCCGGAAGTCAACGACATCCTGCGCGAAAAAATCGGCACCTAGTACCCCTAAGCCAGCGCAGGCGAAACCATGACCATCGCGCCAGGATCGGGACCGTCAGGAGACGTTTCCACGACCGTCGCGGAGCCGCCGGCGCCGATGCCCGATCGAACCTCATACTCAACCAACCGGATCGCAATGTTGAGGGCCGCCGCAACACGGCCTCTTGGTTCGCCGAGGATCGAGCGCACGCGTACGGCGAATCGCCTGTCAAGGTGTGGCTTGAGCGACGGATTGAACTGGCGCAGAATCAAGGGATCGCAGGACGAGAGGTCACGAAAATCATTCGTATCCTGGGCCAACGACATGTCGAAATTGAAGAGCGCTGGCGTCAGCACCGAAGACGTTGAAGTCACGAGCATCTCCAGACACGGC
>DATAMS010000017.1:0-5894 GCA_036260495.1 Thermoanaerobaculia bacterium | reverse complement strand
GCCGGAACGATCAGCTTCGAAGGTCGTTTCTCCGATGGCAACGGCGCGGGCAACTTCAAGTTCGCACCGAGCGAGCCTTTCATCCGCGAGATGGCTACCCTCGGCTACACCGCATTCAAGGACGACGAGCTGCTCGTCTTCGCGACGAACGACTTCACGCCGCAAACGGTGCGCGATCTGCGCGCGCTCGGCTACCAGCCGACGCAGAAAGAGATCATCGAGGCGGCCATCTTCAAGATCGACGCGAACGCGATCCGCGAGTTCAAACGCCTTGGCTATCCGAACCTCACCTTCCGCGAGCTGGTCAACTTCCGCGTCGGCAATGTGAACGCCGCGTTCGTCAACGGCATGCGCGAACTTGGCTACGCCGATATCTCCGCGCACAAGCTCGCCGATCTGGCCATCCTCGGCGTCACGCCCGCGTACGTGCGCGAGCTGCGCGCAGCCGGCCTCACGGATTTGTCCGCGCGCGACGCCGAGCAACTTCGCATCGGCAACATCACCCCCGCGAAAATCACCGAATACAAACGCCTCGGCTACATGCTCAACGCGCACGAGTTGGGCGAATTCGGCATTCAGGGCGTGACGCCGAAGTCGATCGAAGAGCTCAACGCCATGGGTTACGGCCACCTCACCGCGCACCAGCTCGTGGAGATGCGCATCTTCGGCGTGACGCCCGACTACATCCGCAAAGTCGAGGCGAACGGATACAAGGGCGTGCCGGTCGAGAAGCTGATCAAACTGCGCATGAGCGGCGCCGACGAGTTGATGACCGGCCGCAAATAGCCACGCCGCGCGGTGGCAGAATGTTGCGGTGATCAAGCTCGCTTACCGCTCCCCGTACGATTGGGACGCGATCCTCAAGTTCCTCCGCCCGCGCGCCATCGCCGGCCTGGAGACGATCGACGACGTTGCGTACGTGCGCGGTTCCGTGCGTGTGACGCATGACGCCGCGCGCAATGCGATCAACGTCAGCGACAAATCGGCGGCGGATCAGGTTCGAAAAATCTTCGACGTCGATGCCGACATCGAGGCGATCGAAAAACACTTCGCACGCGACGCGACCCTCGGTCCGCTCGTTCGCGCGCATCGCGGAATCCGCGTGCCGGGCACGTGGGACTCATTCGAGATGGCCATCCGCGCCATCGTCGGGCAGCAGATCAGCGTCGGCGGCGCCACGACGCTGATGGCACGCATCGCCACGCGGCATGGCATCACGCCAATCTCGCTCATGCGCGCACGCACGAACCCCGGCATGCCGCAAGTCCGTTGGAATTCGATTCGCGGTCTGGCGAAAGCCGTCGCCCGCGGCGAGGTCTCGTTCACGCGCGGAGCGACATTGGACGAATCGATCGAGCGGCTGACCGCGCTGCCCGGCATCGGCCCCGGGACCGCGCACTACATCGCCATGCGCGCCCTCCGCGAGCCCGACGCCTTCCCCCACAGCGACCTCGGCATCCGCAAAGCCGCCGGCACGACCAACGACCGCGAGCTCCTCGCCCGCGCCGAAGCGTGGCGGCCGTACCGGTCATACGCGACGATGCTGTTGTGGCGCAGTTTGTAGAAGATTTATCCGCAGATGTCGCAGATGTTCGCAGATCGTTCAAAACCGCTTCGCTCCCATCTGCGAATATCTGCGTAATCTGCGGATAAAACCATGCTGCGCTACACCTTCACCGAAACCCCGATCGGCGCAATCCTCATCGCCGGCGACAGCGAATCCATCGTCGAGATCCACTTCGCCGGAGCGAAGCCAAAGCCTGATTGGATTCGCGACGACGATGCATTCCCCGCAGCGACCGAACAGTTGCGCGCGTACTTCGCCGGCGAGCTGCAGACCTTCACGCTGCCACTGGCCCCACAAGGAACCGATTTTCAAATGTCCGTCTGGCGAGCGCTGCAACAAATCCCGTACGGCGAAACGACGACCTACTCCACAATCGCCAATCGGATCGGACGCCCCGCCGCAATGCGCGCCGTCGGCGCCGCCAATGGCGCCAACCCCATCCCGATCGTAATCCCCTGCCACCGCGTCATCGGCTCCAACGGCTCCATGACCGGCTTCGGCGGCGGCATCGACGTCAAACGGAAACTACTAGCGCTCGAAGCGCGGGTGGCGGGGCAGACGCTGTTCTAGTGGATGAGCTTCAGGCGCGCAGCCAAGAGCCCTTCGCGCCAGTGTGAGCGATGGGAAAAAGGGGGTCGCGTCCCTCTAATGGGTCATGAAAGCGCGTTTTACGCAAGCATCCTTCGTTCGAGCCGTCCTGCCCTACGTTGTCGCGATAGTCGCGGTGGTGGTGATCGCGATTGTCGTGGTCGTGCGTGCGCTCGACCCGGACCGGCGTCAACTTGGACTTGAGTTAGTAAAATCGCTGGTGCAAGTGGCGACGGTCCTGGTACTAGGGCAGGTATTCGCTGTCGTCGTCAAGGATCGTGAGGATGAACGTGATCTGGCATCTCGTGCCATGCTTGAGGATGAACAGCGACAGACCGCACTGACAGCACTTCGCACGGAACTGCTCGTCAAACTGAGCGGCGCTTTCGTGCGTGTGAAGGGAAGTAGGCGTCTACTACGTGCCGGAGCCTTAACCCTGCCTTGGGACAAGGAGCTTGACGACAAGACTGAGATTCGCAGCGCGGCTTACAACAGCCACATGCAAGCCATTAACGAGGTTGAGCTGGAGCTTGAGTCGCTGTGGCACCAACTCGATGCCACGAACACAGAATCCGCGGAACGCGTTGCCCTCGTTGGCCATGTTAAAGCCATGAAGGACTACCTTCGCGAAATACTCCACCAATACGAGCAGATGATGCCAGAATTTGCGGGGGCCAACGGCTCACTTTCAGCTGCGCGGTTTCGCGACGCATCTCCAGACGGAACGCTTCTAGACTTGTTGAATCCCGATGAGAACACAGGGTTCAAGCTCCGTTTTGTGCAGCATTTTCGGGAGGCATCACGTACGTTGCGTGCCTCGTTATTGGCGGCCAAGGCGGAGCCGAAACCGTCCTAACTCTTGGTAATCCACCCCCCACCCAAACACAAATCCCCGTCGTAAAACACAACAGCCTGCCCGGGCGCGACCGCGCGAAGCTTCTGCGCGAAGTGAACCTGCGCACGACCATCGGCCATCGGCGTCACGGTTGCGGCTATGTCCGCGGCGCGCGAGCGGACGCGAGCCTGAACCTCGATGGGACCGTTGGGCGCGTTGCCGCTGATCCAGTGGACGCGCTCAGCATTCAGCTCGTCGCGCTCTAGGTCGGAGGCGTCGCCGACGGTGACTCGCTTTGAGAAGGGGTTCACGTCGACGACGTACATTCGGTCCGCCGTGCCGCCGACCTGCAGGCCGCGGCGCTGGCCGATCGTGAAGTGGTAGTAGCCGTCGTGGGTGCCGAGGACGTTGCCGTTGGTGTCGACGATCTCGCCGGATGACTCGCCCGGCGTGATGCCGGCCTCGCGCTCGACGATTGCGGCGTAGCTGTCGGTTTGCGGGACGAAGCAGATCTCGTACGACTCCTTCTTGCGCGCCACGGTGAGGCCGGCCTCTTCGGCCACGTCGCGCACTTCGGGCTTCGTCATTTCGCCGAGCGGGAAGAGGGCGCCGGAGAGCTGCTCCTGGGTCAGCTCGAAGAGGAAGTACGACTGATCCTTTTCGAGATGCAGCGCTTTGCGAAGCTCGAAGCGGCCGGCGGCGTCGCGCGTGATGCGGGCGTAATGGCCCGTCGCGATCTTCTCCGCGCCGATCGCGCGCGCTTTCTGATGAAAGAGGTCGAACTTCACATGCGTGTTGCAGAGCACACACGGGCTGGGTGTCAGGCCGCTGAGGTACGACTGCACGAAGGGCGTGATCACCTTCTCGTGAAAATTCTGCTCGAGGTTCAGCGTGAAATGCGGGATCTCCAGCTTCCAGGCCACGCGGCGCGCGTCCGTGAGGTCATCGATCGTGCAGCATCCTCCGTACGTCGTATCGGCGTTCGTGAGGTTGTCGTACATTTGCATCGACAGACCGACGACGTCATGTCCGTGGGACTTGAGAATGTATGCGGCGGTCGAGGAGTCGACCCCGCCCGACATGGCGACGGCGATTTTCAAAGCTTTTCGAGAAGCGCCCGCTGCGAGTACGATATTCCGCGAGGCACTTTTCGTGCATGCTGAAAACGCTGTGGTCCAGACCAGTCAGGAAACCGAGAGTAAACGTCCCTTCTGCGTGCTCGTCGTCGATGACGATCCGAGCATCCGGCGCATGATCGTGGCGGCGCTGCGCCGCGACGGCTACATCTTTTGTGAAGCGCCCAATGGGAAGGAAGCGCTCGACATGATGCGCAGTGAGCATCCGAGCGTCGTCGTGCTCGACCTGATGATGCCGGTCCTTTCCGGCTGGGACGTGCTGCAGGCGCGCGAGCTGGAACCGGAGCTGAAAGAGATTCCGGTCATCATCATCAGCGCGAATCGGGCTCCCGAGGTGGCGACGGCGGTCGATAAAGGGATCTGCGCATTTCTGCCGAAGCCGTTCGACATCGGCGCGCTCAGCGCACTCGTTCGAAGCTGCCTGACGCCGGGAAGCTCGACGGGCGGCCGGCCCGCGACGATCGACGAGGCAGAAGCCCGCTGAGCCCGAGCGCTGTTACCATTCGCTGCCATGTCCTGGGTCTGCATCATCATGGGAAGCGATTCGGATGCCGAGGTAATGTCGCAGGCGTGTGCGGCACTCGATGACGCCGGCGTCCCTTACGAAATGTCCGTGGCCTCGGCGCACCGAAGTCCGCAGCGGACGAAAGAGGTCATCGCGAACGCGGAGCGCGACGGCGCCGCGGTGTTCATCGCGGGCGCCGGAATGGCCGCGCACCTGCCTGGCGTGGTGGCCTCGTTCACGACGAAGCCGGTGATCGGCGTGCCGCTCGTTGGCGGCGCGCTGCAGGGGCTCGATGCGCTGCTGGCGGTCGTGCAGATGCCGCCGGGGATTCCGGTGGCGACGGTCGCCGTCGGCGGTGCGCGCAACGCGGGGATCCTCGCGGCACAGATCATCGCGTTGAGCGACGAGGCGCTGGCTTCGCGGCTGCGTGAGAAGAGAGCGTCGATGGCGGAGGAAGTGGTGAGGAAGTCGGCGAAGGTGGAGAAGTCGACGAGGAAGTCAGTGGATTAGTAGATTTAGTGGATTAGTAGATTAGTAGATTAGTAGATTCGTACGCAGAGACGAGAGATTAGGGCATTCATTGGGGGGTTTCTGATCTCTGGTCTCTGATCTCTGCGCACTAGTCCACTCGTCACTAATCTACTAATCCACTTCACATGTCCCACGATCACGATCACAGCCACAACGGCCAGATCTCGCGGAAGCTGCTGGTGGCCTCCGTTGCCACGGGCGTGTTCGTTGCGGTCGAGCTGACCGTTGGCATCGCGGCGAATTCGCTTGGTCTCGTCGGCGATGCGCTGCACAACATCACCGACACGCTCGCGCTGCTGCTCGCGCTCTTCGCGGTGCGGGTGGAACGGCGGCCGGCGACGAGCGCGAAGTCGTATGGATGGCATCGCGCCGGCGTGCTGGCGGCGTTCATCAACGCCGCGGCGCTGGCGGCGTTCACGATCTTTCTCTTCGTCGAAGCGATTGCGCGGCTGCGCAGGCCGGCAGTCGTGAACAGCACGGCCATGCTCTGGACTGCCGCGGCAGGGCTCGTGCTCAATGGCGCGATCACGCTCTGGCTGCGCGAGCATGGGCACGACAATCTCAACATCCGTAGCGCCGTTCTGCACATGCTCGGCGACGCCTTTTCCTCCGCGGGCATCATCGCCGCAGCGCTTCTGATCCGCTCGACCGGAGCGCTGTTCTGGGATCCGGCGGTCTCCATCGCGATCGGTGTACTGATTCTCTGGAGCAGTTGGGGGATTCTGCGCGAAG
>DATAMS010000693.1:0-13679 GCA_036260495.1 Thermoanaerobaculia bacterium | reverse complement strand
GCCGGAACTGCTGAATCAGACGTTGCACTGGTTCAAGTGGGAAGCATTCTTCACGCTGGTGTCGGGCTTCGTGCTGCTCGTGCTGGTCTACTACGACGGCGCGATCATGGTCGACGAGAGCATCCTGAAGATGACCGCCCTGCAAGCCGCCGGTCTCTCCCTCGGGCTCATCGCGCTCGGCTGGTTCATTTACGACTTTCTCTGGATCTCGCCGCTGCGCAATCACGAAGTTGTTGGCGCGATCGTTTCGTATCTCCTCCTCGTCGGTGCCATCCTCGGCGTTACGCATCTCTTCGCGTCGCGCGCGGCGTACATGCAGATGGGCGCGATGATGGGCAGCTTCATGGCGCTCAACGTCTGGGTGCGCATCCTGCCCGCGCAACGGCAGCTCATCAAGGCGGTCAAAGAGGGAACGGAGCCGGACATGCGGCTGGCCGACCTGGCCAAGCAGCGCTCCAAACAAAACACGTTCATCGTTCTGCCCGTTGTCTTCATCATGATCAGCAATCATTTCCCGGTGGCCACGTACGGCAACCAATACAACTGGCTCGTGCTCGCGGTGCTCGTCCTGGTCGGATGGGGCGTGGCGAGGATCATTCGAACGAGGTGAGGATCTGGGTTGGCCCGTTGCCAAGTTGCCAAGTTGTCGGTATCTGTTTTCCGGTTGTTGTAAGTAGCCAGGCAAGCCGGAGAATCTGGGCAACCCGGAAACTTGGCAACCCGGCAACCCCTAACCGGACGACCGAAACGCGCAAAGGAAAACATGAACCGCACATTCACCGACAACGACCTCCGCACCGCCGCGGCCAAGCTCGATCCCGCGCTCACGAAGTTCATGGCCCGCTTTCCTGGCGAATCGGGCGCGCGGCAGCCGGTACACACCGTGTATGGCGGCGCACATTTGTTCAAGAGCGACACGACGCAGAAGCTCGGCGTGCTGGCGTTGCGCGCGCTCGATGAGTACGGACCGAACGCGGAGACGTTCGGCAGCGCCATCGGCGCCGATCAGCGCTTTTGGGAAGTTGTCTACGAGCGCGTGACGGAGAAACTTCGCCGCGAAGCGGTCGAAGATTTCCGCATCGATTTCGAGGATGGATACGGCAACCGCGCCGATGCCGAAGAAGATGGGCATGCCGAGGCGGCGGCCAGGGAAGTGGCGGCCGGGATGAAGAACGGCACGCTGCCGCCGTTCATCGGCATCCGCATCAAACAGTTCTCGCAGGAGCTGATGCCGCGCTCGATGCGGACGATGGACATCTTCATCACGACGCTGCTCGATGCCGCCGGCGCGCTGCCGCCGAATTTTGTCGTCACGCTGCCGAAGATCCAACTGCCGCAGCAGGTCACTGCGCTCGCGGATGTGTTCGATGACATGGAGCCGAAACTCGGATTAGCAAAACACGCGCTTCGCTTCGAGTTCATGATCGAAACCACACAGGCCATCCTCAGCGAGAACGGCGTATCCAATCTGCCGCTGTTTCTCGACGCCGCGCGTGGCCGCGCTGTCGCGGCGCATTTCGGAACGTACGACTACACCGCGAGTTGCAACATCACCGCGGAGCATCAGCGCATGGATCATCCCGCCTGCGACTTCGCGCGGCACATGATGCAGGTCGCATACGCCGGCACCGGCCTCTGGCTCTCCGACGGCGCCACGAACATCATGCCGATCGCGCCGCATCGCGGAGAACTGTCGCCGCATCAAATTGAAGAGAACCGCAACGTCGTTCATCGCGCCTGGCGGCTTCACGTCGATCACATCCGCCATTCGCTCATCAACGCGTACTACCAGGGATGGGATCTCAATCCTGCGCAGCTTCCCACACGATACGCAGCGGTCTATTCATTCTTCCTCGAGGGATTGAAAGCGGCCACCGATCGTCTCCACAACTTCATCGAGAAGGCGGGACAGGCCACTCTCGTCGGCGACGTCTTCGATGACGCCGCCACCGGCCAGGGCCTGCTCAACTACTTTCTGCGCGCTCTGAACTGCGGCGCAATCACGGAAGATGAAGCGCTGGCCACGGGCCTCACGCTCGACGAGCTGCGCAGCCGCTCGTTCGTGAAGATCATGAAGGGGAGAAGAGAGCGAACGTAGAGAATGGCCGGCCTCGGGATCGCCAGCAAGATTGACGACATCGTCGCAAAAGTATCGATCGATTTTGAGATGCCGTCCCAGAAAGCGCTCGATCGAATTATGGCCGAGGCAACGCGATATCTGGCATCGGCCAAGTTTGGGGCCGGCTCGATGGCCGAAGATCGAGGCGGCGATCCTATTCGTGACCCGCGGCGGCAAACACGTGTTGATCACGGACGTCGAGCACCTGCGCGGCGTGTCGCAGAGAGCCGGGCGGGACGTTGGTCGTGGCGTGACTTCAGCTACTCATTGCGAGGTTCAGGCGCGCGTCCTTCAGCGATCAATTTGCGAAGGCCCTCATTCAACAGCTCCGACGAATAAAAGTATCGCGCCACGTCCTCATCGACCGTCATGCGGATGGTTGACTTGCCCGGGCGGTAGTACTTGCCGCGAACAGCACCGGTGAAGTCGTATTCGGGTAGAAGGTCGTCTTCGTCGTCGATTGCGTCGTTGATGGTGTCGAATTCTTTTTTCATATAGCGTCTTTTCTCGCTCCGCGTCGCGCGTCGCGCACTAATGATGCGTATGCGGTCGCCGCGCTCGGCATGCGCAACAACCAGTACTTCGCGCCAGAACGTTTCGCCGATCGTTATGTAGCGATCCTCGATCTCCGCGTGGCGTGCATCGGGCATCGTGGCGTGCAGAGGATCATCGAAAACCTGTTCCGCGATCGGGAACGTGATTCCGTGCTTTGCCTCACTCCACTCCGCCTTCGCATCGTCCCACTCGAATCGCTCGCTGATCACTGCGCCCGAGGATACCTCGGTGTTACTTCTTTCCGCAGGATCCGCAGGGGCAGAAGGCGCGCAGACTCTCGTGAGTCCACATCCCGTACGTGTGACCGTCGGCCCAGTTCGGCTGGAGCGCGTAGTTTCCGACCGGGATGATGCTGTCGAGCTGGAACGACGCCGGCGTGTAGCGCGCGGGCGGGCCCGAAGACATGCGGCCGAAGAGGTCGGGCTCGCCGGAGCAGGCGGCGCAGGGGCAGGCGCGGCGGAGTGCTTCGAGCGGATAGTATGATTCGTGCCCGTCGTCCCAGAGGACTGCGAGCAGATCTCCGATCACCTGATACGACGCGGGACGCATGCCGACTTATAAGCTCACGATCGAGTACGAAGGGACGCGGTACTCGGGCTGGCAGGCGCAGGGTAACACGCCGAAAACGGTGCAGGGCCACCTCCAGCGCGCGGCCGAGCAAGTGCTTGGCGACGCGGACATCGGAGGTGCCGGGCGCACCGATTCGGGCGTTCACGCGGCGGCGCAGGTCGCGCATCTGCGCGCGCACAAAGGCGTCGATCCGCTGTTGCTCTCGCGCAAGATCAACGACCTGTTGCCGCACGACATCAGCATCATTGCGGCCTCGCGCGCGAGCGACCGCTTTCATGCGCGGCACGATGCCGTCTCGCGTGTCTACCTCTATCAGATCGCCACGCGGCGCACAGCGTTTGCGAAACCGTTTGTCTGGTGGATCAAGGATCGCCTGGACGTCGATGCCATGACGCGCGCGGCAAAGCTGCTCGAAGGACGCCACGATTTCAGCGCGTTCAGCGACAAGCGAATGAAGGAAGAAGACTCACGGATTGTCGTCGTGACGCGCTGCGACGTTGCCGCCGCCGGCGACCTCATTCTCTTTCGCATCGAGGCTTCGCACTTTCTCTGGAAGATGGTGCGGAAGCTGGTGGCGTTCCTGGTCGAGATCGGGCGCGGCAATGCAAAGCCGGAAGCTATCGCTGCGCATCTCAAGAAAAACGCGGCGAATGTCGAACCGACGGCCCCACCATCGGGACTCTTTCTCGAAGCGGTCCTCTATCGCGGCGAGACATTCGATCGTCCTCTCGAACCGATCGTGCCGGTGGTCCGGCGGTGAGTGAGCGCGAGGTCATCCGGCGCATTCGCGAGCTTTTTCCGCGAGCGGGCGACGATGCGGCAGTCGTCGGTACGCAGGTCATCACGAACGACGTGCTCGTCGAGAATGCCGACTTCACGCGCGACACGCCGCTGCGGCTGGTGGCGCGCAAGAGTCTGACGATCAATCTCTCCGACATCGCGGCGATGGGTGGCCGGCCGCAGTACGCAATCGTGGCCATTGGCTCGCCCGACGAAGCGCTTGCGTCGACGCTGATCGAAGAGTTAGCGGTTGCGGCGCGCGAGCAGAACGTCGAGATCATCGGCGGCGACCTCTCGCGCGCAGGCGAGATTTTCATATCGATCACGATCATCGGTGAAGCGGCAGATCCGATTCTGCGTAGCGGCGCGCGGCGCGGCGATCGCATCTACCTCAGCCGTCCGATCGGCGGCTCCGCTGCGGGACTCACGCTTCTGCAGCGAAAGACCGTGAGCACGAGCTACGCCGAGCGCGAGTTCATCGAGTCCGCGATCCGGCGCCACAGCGAGCCGGAAGCAGAAGTAGCGCTCGGACTGAAACTGGTAGGCATCGCCACGAGTTGCATCGACGTTTCCGACGGACTGTCGACCGACCTTCATCACCTCTGCGACGCCTCGAATGTTGGCGCGGCGATCGAGCGCGAGCGCATTCCGGTCTTTCCCGATCTGCAGCGCTCCGGTCCGCCGCTCGGCATCAACGTTCGCGATGCCGTGCTTCACGGCGGTGAGGAGTACGCGCTCCTCTTCACATCAGCGCTGCGCGAATCGGAGCTGAGCGCGCGCGTTGGGCGTCCGGTCTACGCCATCGGCCGCATCGTCGAAGAGCGTGGCGTTCGTCTCGACGGCGAGCCGCTTCCGCCGGGCGGCTTCGATCACTTCGCGTAAAAAAACGTGATTCACCACAGAGACACAGAGAGCACAGAGAAAACCTCCGTGTCCTCTGTGTCTCTGTGGTTAAAGCTTTTCTTTTCGATTACTTCGCGCAAGATTCGAGGCCACGGCGCAGAGAAACGCGCTCACGCCAAGTGTCGTGCGCACCGCGTGTGCGCGCGACCAGTTCTTCGCCAGGGTTTGGGAACGGTCGCTCGGATAATCGGTCGGCGCCTGCTGATCGAGCTCTTTGTTGATCGGCACCGTCACCATGATCGTCGCTGCGAGAACGCCGGCCAGGCTGATCGCCGACGCCGCATCGAGCGCTCGTTTCATCGGCTTCACTCCGCGCGAGGCGACGGCAAGCGTGACCGCGGTTCCAAGCGCCACGGGCCCGATCGCATTGAAGTAGCTCGTCGCGTCTTTCAGGGCTGCGATCGCACGCGCCCTCCGGTCCTCATGATTCGGTAACTCGTGCTGCCATCCTGGAACGAGCGCCTGCTCGCCGAAGCCGAGCGAGCCAGCCAGCAAGCCGGAGGTCGTGAGATTCACAAAGCGGAGCAGCGATTCAAGTCTGTGGTTCATTTGCTGGCGTCTTCGAGTTGTTTGATGCGCGTTACGACGTCGCGGTAGCTCGGATTCAAACCGTGGACTTCCAGAAACGCCTTCTGCGCGCTATCAGTATCGCCGACTTCCACGTATGCGGAGCCGAGATCGTAAAGCAGACCGACATGCTCATCGGCGGTAATGTCGGTCATCTCCAGACCTTTTCGATACCACTTGATCGCCAGTTGCGGCATTCCCTTTTCGAGAAAACAGAGGCCGAGCATCGACGCGCACTCGACCGAGCGCTTGGGATCCTTCGACGCCAATTGAAACTCGCCGATGGCTTCGTCGATGAGTCCCATCTCTTTGTAGGCGATGCCGAGGTTGTAATGAGTGTCGTAATCCTCGGAATCGAGTTGTTGTTCGACGCCCTTCTTGAACTCCTTGAAAATCTCCTCCAGCGACTGCTCCTCTTCGCTGAGCGAGACGTTCTCTTCCTCTTCCAATTCCGATTCCAGCTCGGCCGCGAGATCGAAGAAATCGTCTTCGTCGGCGAACAGATTCTCCTCGGCGGCAGCGGCAACGGGCGGCGGTGGCGGCGGTGCCGTGACGCGCGCCTCGGGCTGAGGCGGCGCGAAGAAGTCGTCATCGTCGTCGGGCAGCGCTGAAAGAAGCTCGCTCTCGATCTCGTCGCGCGAAAGGACCGGCGGCGCCGCGACGACCCCGCGATCGCGAACTTCCGGTTCCGCGGGCCTGGAAGCGGCGGCCAGCCGCGCGCGCCGCTCGATGATGCCGCTGTCATCCGGAAAGCGCGAGGAAAGGGCGTCCATCTTTTCGCGCGCTTCATCAAACAGCTCCTGCTCGATGTAGAAGTCGACCTCGCGCAGCTCCTCGGCGGACGGAGCGCTGAACGATGGGATCTCTTCAGCGAAAACCGGCTGCTCGGAAACGGGCTGCTCGAAAACAGGCTCCTCGGAAACGGGTTGCTCGTAACCAGGCTGCTCGTAAGCAGGTTGCTCGTAGACCGGCTCCTCGTAAACAGGTTGCTCAACCGGCGAATCGAATGAAAAGCCTTCTTCCATCGGAGACTCGAACGAGAGCGATGGTTCCGGTTCCGGCTCGAGCAAGGGCGGCGGAGCTTCGAAGCTGAACGACGCGTCCGGCGAATCAAACGAAAACCCAGGCTCCGGGACTTCCGGAGCGCTCGAGGTCAGCTCGAAATCCGCCACAGCGCTCTCGATGTCGAAGCTCATCTCGTCGGCAAACTCCTCCTCGGCTGCGGGCGCCGCGACGGGCGCTGGCGGGGCGGGCGGAGGTGACGCAACCACGGGAGCGGCTGGCGGAGGTGCAGACGCTCGGGCCGCGGGTTTGGCGGGGGAAACATCCAGCGTGTAGCCCCGCGCCGCGAAATCGTCGCGAAGGTCGTCTGCCGCGGCGGTGTCGCCCTTGTCGAGAAGCACCTGAACGTATTGATTCGCAGCCGCGCGCGCCTCATCGGCATTGCCTTCATCGAGCAGAACGCGAACCAGCTTCTGGTGCGCCACGAGATGCTTCGGCGCGCGCTCGATGATGGCTCGGAGATGCTCGGTGGCTTTTTCGGCGAGGCCGTACTTCGCAAAGACATCCGCCTCGGTGAGGTGCTCGGTGATGAAGTCGAGGTTCTCCTCTTCGTCGTCCTGTTCGAGTCTGTCCGCGAACTGTTCGATCGCAGAATGCAGGCGCGGAAGTGGCGCCGGAGGTGGCGGAGGTGGAGGCGCGCGATCCGGCGCCGGCGTTGCGAAGTCGTGATCGAGGTTTATCTCGATCGGCTCGGACGTATCGAGATCGAGCGAAAGCGAAGGCTCCTCGTCGAACGAATCAAACGTCGGAACCGGCTCGTCGATCTCCATCGACAGCGGAGCGACGGGAACAGTTGCCTGCGGCCGCGCCGGCATCGTGTCGACACCGCCCATCTGTGAGCGAACGAATTGCAGCTTGGTGCGGTGCTGCGCGTTTTGCGGCTCGCGCTGGATCAATTTCTCGAGCACCTCGGCCGCTTTTTCGTACTGCCCCTTCGCCACATGCGCCTCGGCCAGGCTGCTCATCGACGAGAGGATGTTGGTTTCTTCGTTGAGCCGCGAGTAGAGAGCGACGAGGCGCTCCAGCGTTGGCGTGTGCGAGGAATCGACGCGAAGGATTCGATTCAGCATCTCGACGGCGGCGCCACGCTCCCCGCGGCCGACCGCTTTTTCGACGAGAGGCGCCAGCATCTCCAACGCACCATCGGCATTGCCGACGCGGACGTAAAGATCGGAGAGCGCCTCGCGCACGCCGGCGGCATTGGCATCGCGCGCCAGCGCACGCTCGAGCGCGGCGCGCGCGCCGGCGACGTCGCCCTTCGCCAGCAGGATGCGTCCGTTGATCGCCAGCAACCGTGCGTCGTCACCGGAGGTTTCGAGCGACGTCTGCACGATCTGGATTGCGTTGTCGTAATCCTTCGCCTCGAGCAGCGCCGTGACCAGCGACTCCACCAGCTCGACGTTGCTGGAGTCGATCTTGAGCGCCTTCTTGAAGACCTGCACCGCCTCATCAAGCATGCTCCGCTTCAGTAGCATGCGGCCGACGCGGTCGTATTCTTTGAGCGCTTCCGGCTTCTGATTGTTCTGCGAATAGAGGTCGGCGAGCTTGACGTGAACGTTGATCGAATTCGGATCGAGCTCGGAAATCTTGCGGTAGATGACCAGCGCGTTGCCGGGATCGCCGTGCTTCAGGTAGTAGTCGGCGAGAACCTGGTACTGACTCTTGGCCTCCATCGCCAGCCCTTGTTTGGCGTAGAGGTCGGCGAGCTTGGCGTAGATATCGAGCTTGGAAGGATCGAGCTTGTTGATCTTTTTGTAGATCGCGATCGCTTTGAGGAAGAAGCCGTCCTTCGAGTAGTGATCGGCGATCTTGGCGAAAACCTTGACCGCCTCGTCGTTGCGATTGATGCGCACCCACAAATCGCCGATGCGATTCAGGGTGTTGACATCATTGGGGTTGTCGTCGAGAAGGCGCTCGTACTCCTTGATCGCCGGCTCGATCTTCCCCTTCGCCACCAGCTTCTCAGCGCTGGCGATAATTTTATCGCGTTGGATCGCCATCGGCTCCGTTCCGCACGAACAGCAACATCGGCTCGTCAACCCCCTCGAACGATCTCCTGTGAATCGGCGATGGGCCGTAGAGCCTCAGAGCCGCTTGATGCCCCTCCGTCGCGTATCCCCGATTGTGTCGAAAATCGTAAACAGGGTAGAGGTCATGATACGACTCCATCAATAGATCGCGATAGACCTTCGCCACGATCGATGCCGCGGCGATGCTGACGCTGCGCCGGTCGCCGCCGATCAAGGGAACCTGCGGCATCTCCACATCGATCGTCACGGCGTCGAGCAGGAGTACGTCGGGACGGACCGCGAGGTTCTCAACTGCCTCGACCATCGCCAGTTTGCTGGCCCGCAGGATGTTGATGGCATCGATCATCCGCGGCTCGATCACGCCGACTGCGACGGCGCGGGCACGGCGGAGAATCAACCGGCAAATGTCGACACGGTCTTCGCGGTCGACGAGCTTGGAATCGTTCACGCCGAAGAGCAGCGGCTCGGAGTCCAGGATCACGCACGCGGCGACGACCGGACCGGCCAGGCAGCCGCGTCCGACCTCGTCCGTGCCGGCGATGGCCCGAAAACCAAAATCGCGGAGCCGGCGCTCGATCGCCGACATCTCAGCGACACGCGCCAACTCCGCGAAGAGGTTCCGGACGAGCTTCTCGCCCGGCTTCGGTTTAGCCTTTGCGCTTTTCTTCGATGCGCGCTGCTTTACCGCGGAGATCCCGGAGGTAGTAGAGCTTCGCGCGACGGACCCTGCCATGGCGTTCGACCTCGATGCGATCAATGCTGGGAGAATTGAGCGGGAACATGCGCTCCACGCCGATTCCACCAGAGATCTTACGCACGGTGAACATCTGGCGCGCGCCGCCGCCTTTGCGCGAGATCACCAGACCCTGGAAAATCTGGATGCGTTCCTTGTCGCCTTCTTTGACTTTCACGTGAACCTTGACCGTATCTCCCGGCGCAAATACCGGGATGTCGGTGCGCGTTTCACGCGATTCGACGAGCTTCATGAAATCCTGAGCCATGATGACAACCTTCCTGTGTTTCTGAGCGAGCCCGCAAGCATCGCCGATTTTGGCGGTTTGGGCAACCTCGCCGGCTCGAATTCGTCTCCGGGAAGCTCCGCCCGCCGTAGAACCCGCCCTCCGGCGGACTCATTCCTCACGAATGCGGCGCAACATCGCCTGCGCTTCGCCGTCGAGCTCCGCACCGTCAAGCAGATCCGGCCGTTTCTTCAACGTCGCCCGCAACGCCTGCTCCTTGCGCCATTTGCGAATCTTCTCGTGGTGGCCGGACATGAGAATCTCGGGAACGCGCATGCCGCGTAGTTCCTCGGGACGTGTGTAGTGCGGATAGTCGAGCAGCCCGCGAAAGAACGAATCCTCCTCGACCGACACGCTGTTGCCGACAACGCCTTCGATCATCCGCCCGACGGCATCGGCGATGACCATCGCGGGCAGCTCGCCGCCGGAAACGACGAAATCGCCGATCGAGATCTCGTCCGGCTGCAGCGCCTCACGAATGCGCTCATCGAATCCCTCGTATCGCCCGCAAAGAAAAATCAGCCACGTGCGCGACGCCAGCTCGCGCGCAACCGCCTGCGTGAACACGCGACCCTGCGGCGACGTCATCAAAATCGGGGCGTCGCTTGCGCCTCCCTCGGCGCGAATCGCTTCCACGCAACGCAGCACCGGCTCGGCCAGCATCACCATCCCCGGCCCACCGCCATACGCTTCGTCATCCGTCGATCGATGCTTGTCCGTCGCGAAGTCGCGCAGGTCCCATACGTGAACGTCGAGCAGCCCCTGCTTGACCCCGCGCGCGATGATCCCTTCGGCCAGCAGTGGCTCGAACATCGAGGGAAAGATCGTGACGAAATCAATCCGCAACGGCATCGAGGTCGTCCAGCCCCACGGGCAAATCTACGAGTGCGCGCTTGGCCGCGAGATCGATTTCCGTGACGATGCCCGCAGCGAAGGGAACATCGAAGCGATGACCATCGCGCTCCACGTTCAGGAGCAAGCCGCCACCACCTTCTTCCGTTCCGGCCACGACGCCGCGCACGCATCCCTCGGCATCGACGAGGGTCAAGCCGACGAGATCGTGTAGAAAATACTCGCCGGCATCGAGCGGGCGCGCATCGGTCAGCGGAACTTCCACGGTCCAGTTCTGCAGGGGCCTCACATCCTCGGGGGCATTGATCCCGGCAAACTTTACGAGTGCGCGTCCGGCGTGAATGCGAACGCTCTCGATCGTCGCATCGCGCGTCTGCGACTCGTCCGGTGAAACGAGCGTGACCTCGGAAAGAGCGCTGAATCGGTCCGGAGAATCGCTCCAGGCCTCGACGCTCGCTTCGCCGCGCACGCCGTGCGCCTTGCGAATGATGCCGATGGCGATGCGGTCGCCGGGCATGGTGCGTCTCAGTCGACGATGTCGAGCGTGTAGCGGCGGCGCGTCTTTGAGCCCGCCGCGGCCAGCAGCGTCCGCATCGCGCGCGCCGTCCGGCCCTGACGTCCGATCACCTTGCCGAGGTCTTCCTGCGCGACCTCGAGCTCGACGACGGTCTGATCGCCGCGGTCGTAGACGTGCGTATTCACCGCGCCGGCATCATCGACGAGCGACTTGGCGATGAACTCGATCAGCTCTTCCATCAGTTCTGTCAGGCAGCGAGCTTACGCGATTTTGTTCTTTTTCAGGAGAGACTTGACGGTCGGCGAGAGCTGGGCGCCCTTACTGACCCAGTAATCGACGCGGGCACGGTCGATCTTGACGTCGGCAGGATTCTTCTTCGGATCGTAATGTCCGATCTGCTCGACGGTGGCGTTGCTGGGCGTCTTCAGCGAGTCCGAAACCACCACGCGGTAGAACGGAGAATGGGTTGCGCCCTGGCGGCGCAGACGAATCTTCAACATGTCGTGTGATGCTCCTTCGTGAATCGGGCCGGCAATCCTACCGAACCGGGGCGTGAAACCGCAACCGGCAGGCTCTCATTCCGAGGCTGGGTCCGAGCGGGCTCGCGGCGGCCGGGCTTGTTTCCGATCCGGACACGTTTTTCAAACCTATCAGGGTGGATCCGAACCATCGAGGCGGAGGTCAAATTCGCTGGCAATCTGGATGGATCGCCTTTTCGCGTCTTTTTCCGTAGTTCCCGGCCCACGGCTCGCGCCGTGGGCTACATTCTTTTATCGCTCCGCCGCTTGCCGGAAAACGGGCGGGCTAGAACTGTTGCAGCACGCGCAGATCGTTCTCGAACAACGTCCGAATATTTGGGATGTCGAACTTGATCATGGCGCAGCGGTCGAGGCCGAGGCCGAAGGCGAAGCCGCTCCATTCTTCAGGGTCGATTCCGACGTTGCGCAACACCTGGGGGTGGATCATGCCGCAGCCGAGGATTTCCATCCAGCCGGTTTGGGAGCAGGTGCCACAGCCCTTGCCTTTGCAGAAGACGCAGGACATGTCCACTTCGGCCGAAGGCTCGGTGAAGGGGAAGAAGCTGGGGCGCATGCGCATCTTGGAGTCGGCGCCGAAGAGGCGTTTGATGAAGTGCTCGAGCGTTGCGCGCAAGTGGCCGATGTGGATGCCTTTGTCGACGAGGAAGCCTTCGGCCTGGTGGAACATCGGCGAGCGGCGCATGGTGATCTCGTCGCGGCGGTAGACGCGGCCGCAGGAGAGGACTTTGACCGGCGGCGTGTGATTTTCCATCGAGCGGATTTGGACGTTGGATGTGTGCGTGCGCAGCAGGTAGGGAAGGCTGGCAACATCGCTTAGGACATCAAGAAAAAATGTGTCCTGCGTGTCGCGCGCTGGATGGTCGGGCGTGAAGTTGAGCGCTTCGAAGTTGTACCAGTCGCTCTCGACCTCGGGGCCGGGATCGAGCGAGTAGCCCATCTCGCTGAAGATCGTTTCCATCTCGCGGCGGATGATCGTGACGGGATGAAGGTGCCCGAGGTGCGGGATGCGGGCGGGGAGGGTGACGTCGATGATGTCGCGCGCTTGCTTGCGTGCCGACTCCTCAGCGGTGACACGTTCGGACTTTTCCTTCAGCGCCGACTCGAGGCGGTCGCGCAGTTTGTTGAGCGCATCGCCGGCGTCTTTCTTCTGATCCTTCGGGACTTCTTTGAGCCGTGAGAAGAGGGCGGGGATTGCGCCGCCCTTGCGGCCGAAGTAGTGGACGCGAAGATCGTCGAGCGCGGCGGCGGTGTTGGCGGTGCCGAGGGCGGAATCGAATTCGGAGCTGATGCGTGCGATGTCGTCGAGCATGGCGAGCGGGCGATTGTACAAACAAAAACGCGGGCCGAGGCCCGCGTTTTCAGTGGAAGTCCGTGATGACGTTTTATGCGGAGGCCTGCTTGGCGGCCGGGCGCTTCGCTGCGGTCTCTTTGTCGAGGGCGGTGCGGAGCTGCTGCTTGTTCAGCGCGGCCTTTGCGGCATCGACGAAGCTGGTGAAGGCGGCGGCATCGCGGACGGCGATGTCGGCCAGGATTTTCCGATCGACAAGCGAGCCTGATGCTTTGAGTCCGGCCATGAGCTTCGAATAGGAAATCCCGTTGAGGCGGGCGGCGGCGTTGATGCGGGCGATCCAGAGTTTCCGGAAATCACCTTTGCGATCTTTGCGGCCTGCGAAGGCGGAGTTGAGCGCTTTCTCAACCTGCTGCTTCGCGATCCGGTGACCGCGCGACTTCATTCCCCAGTAGCCCTTGGCGAGCTTCAGGATCTTGGAGCGGCGATCCTTACGTTTTGTACCGCGTTTGACTCTCGGCATTGTTTCTCCTCGTTTGGTTCGTTAAGAGCGGGCGGGTCAGGAGTGGTGATTTACCACGCCTCGCTCGGTTATGTCGGACTGGAGAGTCCGACCTACGTAGCTCATAGCTGTCAGCTACGAGCTATAGGTACGGGATCATGCGGTTCACGGTCTTCTCGTTCGCCTTCGACACGCTCGTTTCCTTGCCCAGCTCCGCTTTGCGGCCAGCGGACTTCTTGGTGAGGATGTGCGAGTGGAAGGCGTGATTCCGTTGAAGCTTGCCCGTTCCGGTCTTCTTGAAACGTTTGGCGGCGCCACGGTGCGTTTTCATCTTCGGCATAGCTTGGTCCCTAACTTGGTATGCGGTATTTGAATT